>DAIOWA010000036.1:0-11066 GCA_036758705.1 Pyrinomonadaceae bacterium
ACTATTCTCAACGCATGACTAAAGATCAGGTTGAATATAACGGACGACTCTATGGACTCCGCTCTATCCACTTCGGTGACGATTGGGGAGGGCCATACTGGGTAGCCTCCGCACAACTTCAAGACATGGTCTGGGACGAAGAGAACGGCTATCCTTCCGACGAAGCACGAGCCGTTGACGAACTCATCTTCTTTTTCATTCCTTCTCACTGGTTCAAGCTTTCAGACGAAGGATTGCGTGATATGATCTTGCCTAACCTTTAGGTATGATCCGATATCAATTTTTCCCCCGATCCCAAGGAATTACCGGACCGATCCAGCAGGTAATCGACTGCTTCAACGCGGTCGACGACGAGATCTCTTCAAAGACGAAAAGTCTTTCTAGCGATAAGGTCCTAGCCAAGCTTCGCATCGGTTTAGAAGCGATCGGCTTTCGCGTTGAGGCAGGGAAAACAAGCATCCAAAAGATCAGCGTACCCGTCCTCTTTGGTCTTGATAACAAAATCGATAAATCCTTCAACGCCGACGCCGTCAGCTCTGATGGCAAGATCGTGATTGAGGTCGAAGCCGGAAGAGCAGTTGTAAATAATCAGTTCCTTAAAGACGTCTTTCAAGCGTGCATGATGTTCGAAGTCGAATACCTAGTAATCGCCGTCCGCAACGACTATCGAGGCAAAGACGATTTCAAGCAAATTCACACGTTCCTCGAAACCCTCTACGTCTCCAATCGGCTTCAACTTCCGCTTAAGGGAATCCTACTGGTCGGGTACTGAACACTTGGTGATGTGTCAGAACCGGGAGCGATAGCGACTGGGTTCTTCGATTCTCGGAATATAAACCCATGTGGAACAACACAGACATTCCCCTAGCCATATTCTTTACGTTCCGATGCTACGGAACGTGGCTTCATGGTGACGAGCGTGGATCTGTCGACCGCAATAACAACAATTACCGTGCGCCGAGGATTGCGGCAAACAGCAACTGGCGAAAACACAACGAGGAACTCCTTCTCCACCTGCCGGTTACACTTACGGCAGCACAGCGAAAGGCTGTTGAGCGTTCGATTCGAGACACATGCGAGAAACGCGGCTGGATCTTGCTCGCTATCAACGTCCGTACGAACCATATCCACGCAGTCGTTCGCATCGGTCCAAAGAAACCGAAAGATGCCTTGATAGCTTTGAAGGCGAACGCAACGCGCCAGCTTCGCGAGGACGGTCTGTGGGATCTAGAACATTCTCCGTGGGCTGACAAAGGAAGCAAACGAAACCTCTGGAACCAAAAAAGCATAGCGGCTGCCTGTCATTATGTGATCAACGAGCAAGGCGACGACCTGCCCGACTTTGATTCGTGGTAAACGAAGAACCCAGTCGCTATCGCTCCCGGTTCTGACGGGCGGAGCCCTTCGATCCTATCGACAAGGTCTTATAGATTTATCTGATACTGAATCCGCCTCGTTCGAATGATTGATTCCAACTCCGCAATCGATAACAGCTTGTGCGACGAGCCGCGTTCGTGGAGTGAGACGAAGCAGAAGCGAAATTTCGCGCCGAGCATTTCTCCGAAATCGAACTCGTTCTGAGTGGCACCGAAGAAAAATCCTTTCGGATTCTCGGGAAGATATTTTCGAGTCACCTTGAGTTCGATGAGGATGATTTCGTCGATGTGAGTCTCGATGAATTGTTCCGTCAATGTCTGGCCTTCGAACCGCGGAATGAAAACCATGTCGAACGCACGGACGTACTTCTGCGGCATTCCCAGAAGGTCGAGGATTCGCTTTCGTGTCGCATTATCGACGTAAAAATATCCCGTCGTATTCGCCGTTAGGTAATCGATCCCGGCTTTCTCGGTCCGATTATTTGCGAGCGTAATGGTGAACGATTGTTCTGGCATCAGCGTCCACCTCGCTTCTTGCCGAAATCGAGCAACTCCGAAACCGACATCTCAAAGACCTTTGCAAACACTCCAATATTCGAGAGCGAGAGGTTTCGTTCGCCGCGTTCGATCATTCCGATGTAGGTGCGGTGGAAGCCGGTTAGTTCGGCTAGTTGTTCTTGGGAGAGGCCGCGGTCGGTGCGTAGGGTGCGGATGCGTTGGCCGAATGCGTCGATGAGAGGTTGATCCGGCATTCCAGCAACTATACGGATTGTATGCAGGGCGATCTACATACAAATAGTAGCGGGGCTTTGCGGCTATGCCGCCCTATTTGCGGAAAAGCTGTGCTTTTCCGATAATCTCCTAGAATTTTCTCGCGGCTGCGCCGCCGCATGCTCGACCGATGTTCCAGACCTCCCGCGACAAGGCCGCTCCTTACCGATCACAAAAGATCAGGTGGCGATAGGGCGGCGGCATAGCCGTAGGAGTTTAGTTCGGGGCTGCTCGGAAAAGCCGAGCTTTTCCGCAAATAGAGCGGCAAAGCCGCAGTCGATGCCAAATATCCGATGCCGTTACTCACTTGCCGCCGCCGTAGCTGGTGACGCGGCGTTTGGCGGTGGTGAGATCTAAAAGCAGGGTGCCCTCGTCGTCGGTGCGGACGGATTGGAATTCGATGGTGTGTTCGGGGCGGATGCCGAGGCTGTCGCAGAAGAGGGCACCGGCGACGCTTGAGGTGAAACCGCGCTCCTTGCGTACGGCAAAGGAATGGCTCTCTTCCGGATCGACAGCACGGATGCCGATACGGCTGAGCTGAACGTCGAACAGGAACCGCACGGCCGTCGGCGAGCCGATCAGATCGAGTGCCTTTTGATTTAACCTGAACTGCCGCCCTTTGTTCAGCGATACCCTCGGCTCCCGCCGCCGGGCCCGCCAGCCATCTTCCTTGAATTCAAACCAATTGTTGTTGCTATTCATATAGTTGTATCATCCTCCGAAAGAGAATGTACAACAGATGAAACAGCATGTCAAGCAAAAATTATTCAAACAGGATGCACAGGATAAAACAGGATAGCTGAAGATCCAGGAGGCCATCATGTTCATCCTGTATATCTGTTCGAATGACGTGTTGAGCCTAAAATACGCCGGATGCGCGAGAAAGATCACTTAAACTTCGCTGAAGAGCCGATAAAACGCCGCAGGTTCCGCAGGTTTCTTTGCAACGCTTTTTGCGGTCAGTTCAGGTTTCTCCGGTTTTCTTGTCCGTCCGTTCCTTCTAGTCGTCGCCCTTTTTGTCCTGCTGCTCCGCCGGCCCGAGGACGTATGGGCGGTGTTGGACGGTGAAGGTCTTCTCGTCGGTGACGCCATCGCCATCGACATCGACCTTGACCTCGAGCTTATATCGCTTACCGGGCTGATGCTTTTTCTCAAGGTCGTAGGCAAGGCTGTACTGGCTGCGGAGGAGGGCGTTGATCGATTCGAGATAGGCCGGGATCTCGCTCTCGAAGGTCATCTCGAAATGCATCCCGCCGGATTCCTTGGCGAACGTGTTCATCACGTTCTTAGCCTGTAAAAACGTCATCCGATCGGGGTCGCCGGGCATCGTGCGGGCCGGGTCGAGATACTGTTCGTACTTCTTGTAGAAGAGATTGCCGGTCGAGATGATGTAGATCGGGATGCCCGCCTGCTGCACGAGTTTGCGGGCCTCGCTGTAGTTGATCTTGCTGAAAGTATCGATGCCGGAGGCGACCAGGATCACCGCCCGCCGCTTAGACCGGACCGCTACCATGCCCTGATAATCGGACTTTTCCTCTTTCTCGTTATCCAAAACGACCGAATCACCCTTGCCTCCGTAAAGCGTAAACTTCAAGGAATCATAGAGGTTATTCTCGCGAAACGCCGGCCGATTACGGAGCAGCAAGTTGATCGTCGCGTTGATCCGCTGCGGGTCGTTGGTGAAATCCGTGATCGGCGTCGGACGAATGTCGAACGCGATGACCGATGCGTAATCGTCGGGCGGCTTGATGAATCGGGTGAGGAACTGAGCCACCGGACGGATCGCCTCATTTACCCCGGGCTCGAAATATCCGCCAGCCGCTCGGCCAAAGATCTCCGTCCATTTGCTGTATTCCAGCAGCAGCGAAACCGTGATCGGGGCGTCAGGCGTGGTGAAGTTCGAGATCTCCTTCTTCACGCCATCCTCGAACACTTGAAAGTTCGATTTCTTAAGCCCGGTGATGATCGCACCCGTCTTTTTGTTAACAACAACCGCGTCAAAGCTCACGATATCCGTATCCACCGAGATCGGATCGTCGATGTAAACCGAGTTCTTCTCCTCTTCAAGTCGTTGTTTCTCAAGGGCTTCGCGTTTCAACTCCTCCTCGGTCTTAGGGACCGGGCGCGTGTTTTTCTTCCCGTCACCTGCCTTGGTCGTATCAGGCCGCTGAGGACGCGATTGGGCCAATATTGGAGCTGCCGTCGACAGCGCAAACGAGAAAACGAGGACTGAGGCTAACGTCGACAAAGCGGCTTTCATAATAGATTCCTACCCGGGTGTATCAAGGTTTAGATACAAATGGTCGCAGTTTGGTTGGCGAGATGCAATTTTAATCGCCCTGCGGATCGATCTCGACCTTCACCTCAAAGGCGCCGGAGTTGTCGTTGAGATTTCCCTCGTTGACGCCGAGGAATAGTGCTCCGTCACGCTCAGCGACGAACTCGCGACTCGTTCCGATGTAAATAAAATCGTTGTTGTCATCACCTATTACGGCGATCAATGCCCCTGTCGGAACGGCCTTGAGCAACTTAGCCTCGTCCTCAAGATCATACGATCCACCGGCCGAAGTCTTGTTGCCTTTACCCAGCGAGATCTCGCCAGATCCGGTGATGCGAATACGCTGCCCTTTCTTCACGACCCATCCGGAATTCGTCCAGCCATTGGCGGTGTTGTCGGCAAATACCTTCACCGACACCTCGATCGGTTTCGCGGTTGAGGTTTTGACGATAGGGGCTGTGGTGGCAGGCCGAGAAGGCGTCGTTGCCGGCGGATCGACACGCTCGGGTTCGCGCGTTGCGGTGGAATTATCGGACACGACGACCTTCGGAGGAGTTTTCTGGGCGGCGGAGGTCATAACCGCAGGCCGCGCCATCGCCGGATTATCGAACGAAACCGACTCGACATCGGCCGCCGCAAACGACATTTCACGACGCCGTTCGCCCTCGCCGATTACCACTACAAATCTACCGTCGGTAAACGTCGTGATCCGCCCCTTGATGATGCTGCCGTCCTTCAATCGTAGGGTATCCGCAAAGGCCGAAATCGAAAGAACCGCGATGATGCCGATCGAAAAGATCGTCCTAAAAATGCTGCGCGAAGCCGTCATAAATCCTCCGTTCGGGAGAGCGGATGAACCTGATAAAACAAGCCGCAAAACTGATGCGATACGTCGATGTTACGTTGCTAAAAAACGGATGAATCTAGCTGGAAGAACATTATAGTACGAAACGTGCGGGAACGTCAGTAATTGTGAGGTCGAGAAGGCGGATGGTCAGTCCATTTTGTACTCGGTCCAAGCAATAATACCCGAAGTACCTCACGCAGCGAGTGCATACAGCAAAGCATACAAGAACGGCGTGATGATGAGTCGGAAAACTCCGATATAGATCAGGAACATGAGGATAAGGAAGCCGAACTGTTCCAGCATATCCAGGATCGGTTGAGCACTCTGCGGTAGGAACGTCGATAAGATCTTGCTACCGTCCAACGGCGGAAATGGGAGCAGGTTAAAGACAAATAGAGAGAGATTGAGCAACATGATATCGCCGACTAGGATCGCGAACGGGTTCGTACTACGTCCGAAAAAATCAAGGACCTCGAAACCCTGCGTTAGCATTATCTTGGCAGCGACAAAGCCGATGATCAGCAATATCAGATTGGCCAGAACACCCGCTATGGAGACCATTACATTTGCGAGTTTGTAATTCGTCCAGTTACGCGGATTGACGGGCGTGGGCTTGCCCCAGCCGATCAGCGGAATGCTGCCGAGCGCACCGCCCATCGAGCCCAAAATGAACGCGACGATTGGTATTAGAAGCGTGCCGATCGGATCGGTATGGGCAACCGGATTGAGTGTCACGCGGCCGAGCATATACGCCGTGTCGTCACCAAATTTGTGCGACATCCAGGCGTGCCCCGCTTCGTGGGCCGAGATGGCGAGAAGGAGCACGACCATGTAGATGACCAAATGACTGATCAGATTTGCTATGTCCATTTCGCCCATCAATTCTCCCAAAACCGTTAAAATTCAATACGATGCAGGCATGTCGCGGGTTCCAAAACGGTTGTCTTTAATATCGAATTGTGCCATTCTTTGACGACAAAATAAACCTTTGGAACGCGGACTTCAGTCCGCGACAAGCAGCAAATGCGGACCAATGTCCGTGTTCCTATGAAAAAGCACATCGTCTGCATCGCGAGCGAACAGAAGGGCAATGAGTTTCTCGAGGAGGCCCAGAATGCGGGTTGGCATGTCACGCTGGTTACGCGTAAGAAACTGCTCGACCAGCCGTGGATGTGGACGGCGCTCAACGATGTGAAGACGGTCGAGGATGATGCCGGGCAGGAAGATTATGTTCGTGCGATCGCCAACATCGCCGGATCGCGAAAGATCGATAGGATCGTCGGTCTTGATGAATTTGACGTAACGACCGCAGCTCGGGCCCGGGAACATCTCCAGGTCGCGGGAATGACGTCGTCTCATGCTCTAAGATTCCGCGATAAGCTATCGATGCGGAACATTGCTTCGAAAGCGGGGATTCCGTGTCCCGAGTTCACTGGCGTGTTTAATCAAACTGAGGTCGGTGAGTTTCTAGACGCCGTCGATATGCCGGTGATCGTAAAGCCGCGGTTCGAGGTATCGGCGTTCGGCATCCGCAAGTGCGAATCGAAGGAGCAGGTTTGGGACGTCCTCAACGACCTCGATAACCGCAATAACTGGCGCGATCATCCGTCGCAGTTCGTCGTCGAGCGTTTCATCAAAGGCTCGGTTTATCACGTGGATTCGATCGTCGACGGCGGAAAGGTCTTGACCGCAGGCGTCAGCAAATACGGCACGCCGCCTTTCAGCGTTTCGCATTATGGAGGCGTTTTCACTACGTCGATCGTGCCCTACAAATCGAAGGAACGCAGGGAACTTGAAGAGCTGAACAAGAAGCTCCTGTCGGCATTCAAGTACGAGCAAGGTGTCTCGCACGCGGAGTTTCTTCAGAGCGAAGCAGACGGCAAATTCTATCTTCTCGAGGTCGCCTGCCGTGTCGGTGGAGCGTACATCGCTAATGTCCTCGAGCACGCCTGCAACTTCAACCTCTGGCGAGAGTGGGCTCGACTCGAGACCTCCACGAAGGAGAATCCTTACAAGCTTCCGAAGCTCCGCAAGGACTTCGCCGGCGTCGCGCTTGCTCTCGCAAACACCGACACGCCGGACACCAGTCACTACATCGACGAAGAGATCGTCTACCGCGTAGCGAAGCCAAAGCACGTCGGACTGATCTTTTACTCAAACAAAGAGAAGCGGGTAAGCGATCTTCTCACGACCTACACTGAACGAATTAGCGCCGATTTTCTCGCGGTGGCGCCTGCGAAGGAACGGTTTGACGATTGATTAAGAACCGTCTTGATCAGGTCGTTGTGTTAATATCTGGTATAGCGAATCTGGAAAGTATGAACACAACAAAGGCATATGAAGAGGTGATCGATTTCATTGCTTCGGGAACGACACCGCGTAATGTTGTGGATTTTCGTCCTTCAGAGGAATCGCAGGAACGGGTGTCAGATCTGCTCTTTCGAGAAAAGAAAGGGGAATTGACATCCGGCGAACGCTCGGAACTCGATCACTTTCTCCAGATTGAGCATTTGATGCGGCTCGCAAAGGCAAAAGCCCGCGAGTACATTGCCAATGAGTGATCGCGTTGGTGCAGACATTCGGCGGCTTGTAAGAGAAAGGGCGAATTTCATTTGCGAGTATTGCCTCGTCTCGGAAGAGAATTCTTACTACCGACACCAGCTCGAACACATCATCAGCCTTAAGCATGGTGGCTCTTCAGAACCGACAAATTTAGCCCTAGCCTGTATTTTCTGTAATCGAAACAAAGGTAGTGACATCGCCTCAATAATTCCGGGGGCAATGGAACTTTTCAGATTTTATAATCCTCGAACGGATGTTTGGGCCAAGCATTTCCGTTTGGAGGATTCGCGGATAATATCCCTGACTGACATCGGCGAAGTAACGGCCCGAATCTTCCAGTTCAACAGCGAAGACCGAATATTGGAACGCCGTCTACTGATACGCTGCGGCCGCTTTCCAGATGACGCTGCTTTGTTGCTTGTCACTGAACACTAGTCTTGAATCTAACCTTTGAGCGGGTTCGTTCGACACCGAATCTGGATTTAAGTATTCTTGCGGTTTTATGAATCCTGATTCCATCGACCATTCAAGTTCTGCCTCGACCAGTTCGCAAAAGGTTCTTGATCACGACCTCAACCGACATTTCCCCGAGTTGCTGACGTTTGAGTCGACGCCGGAGATGAAGGCGTCCGAGCTTTGGAAGGAGATCCGAAATGAAGCCGAAACGATCCTAAATGCAGTAGTTGTCGAAGAGGTCGAAGAGTTCGAAGAGGCGAGCGTACGCGATGAATCGCGTACTCTAAACGGGATCCAAGCTCTAGCCTGGAACATCGAACGCGGCATAGTGTTTGACGGGATCGTCGACGCTCTTCAGAACCACGAGGACCTGAAAGACAAAGACCTCCTTCTCCTCACCGAACTTGACTACGGGATGGCGCGAAGCGGGAATCGGTTTGTGGCGCAGGAGATCGCGAAAGCGTTAAAGCTGAATTACGCGTTCGCTCCGGTTTATATCGCCTTGCAAAAGGGGAGCGGCGTCGAAGCGGCGATGGAAGGCGAGAACACACGGTCGATCCACGGCCTCGCGATGTTCTCGAAATGGCCGATGCGTAATGTTCACGCGATCCCGCTGCCGAATGGAAAGGACAAGATGTGGGGCAAAGAGAAACGCCTCGGATATCTGCGGGCGCTGTTTGCGGATATCGACCATCCGTCCGGCACGTTGCGAGCCGTAACCGTCCACCTCGACGCCCATTGCTCGCGGGCTCACAGGCAGATGCAGATGCGGCTTATACTCGATCATCTCGATACACTGCCCGAACTGCCGACGCTGATCGGCGGCGACTGGAACACGACGACGTTCAATTCTCAAAGTTCAACTCGAGCGATAATGGGCTATTGGCGGCGGGTGTTTATGGGGCCGAAGAACGTCGCTAAGAACCATCTGCCGCATCCCGAAGCGTATTTCGAAAGACCGCTGTTCACGATGCTCGAACGCCGCGGGTACAACTTCCGCGACCTGAACAATATCGGCGAAGGCACTCTTCACTATCACGTCGAGAGCATCGAGAAGAACACGAATCTTCGCGACTGGGTGCCTGAATGGTGTTTTCCGTTCATCTTCTGGGCAGCAAATCGTGTGGGCGGCAGCGTGTCGGGACGGTTGGATTGGTTCGCCGGAAAGGACATCAGTCCAAAAGCCGTAAAGACTGTCGGGAATCTGGTCGATAAAGACGGCACGCCGCTGTCTGATCACGATGCGATCACGCTTGATCTTGTCCTCAACGATCGCTGATTTTCGTCATTCTCTTAGGAGGATCGAACGATGATCAGAAGAACGCTTATCCTATTAACCATCGCAGCGGCACTTGCCTGCGGGATCAATTCAGTCTCGAAACGTCAGCTTGAAGGTATCAAGGCGGGCGACGTTATCACGTACCGCTATCAGAAAGGCGGAAAGAGTTGGTTCTATGCCGACAAGGTAACGCGAGTCGACGCAGACAAGGTCTATTACCATCCGAGCAACAGGGAATCGACTGCCGGAAACGACAGCCGGCTTCAGAGTTTCGACATGGATCGCGAACTGTCGATCGCAAAGGCCGAGTTATTAAAGTTCGACACTGAGCAAGGCGAAGAGCGCAAGGTGGTCATTTGGATCAACTGACGCTATCCTATCCTTAATGGAAGTTTCATTTTCACAGACGTTGAGTTTCAACGCAGATACGTTCGAGTTCGAAGCAGTTGCCAATGAGAATGGCAACGCCACCGTTATCAAGTTTCCCGTAGACGACAAGCAAGTCAGCCCCGGCGACTCCATTGTTGTAGTTTCCGGCGACGAGATCCACTTTCACGGAATGATCGGGAAGATCGAGGACGGCTATGCGTACGCGTCCGATCCTAAGGGATCCTTGCTCCCCGCGGGCGTCCAATAGAGCATTTCGATATTGTCACGTTCAGCGGGCATAGGTTGACTTTTTCCTTTTGCCTTTTTACTTTTAACTTTGTCTGGGGATGTAGCTCAGCTGGGAGAGCGCGGCGTTCGCAATGCCGAGGCCAGGAGTTCGATCCTCCTCATCTCCACCAAATTTCTTTCCCTGAATCTTTCGTATGGCCGAGCATTTGGCTATACTTGCGAAATATTGGCTTCAAAGCGATTGGCGAGTCTCTCCTCGCTTTTTCAACAGGGACTACACGATGACAGTATTGACCAATGCCCTCTGCAGATCGAAGTTTGCGAGATTTGCAGGGTTACTCACGATCCTGGGCGCTTTAGCTTTCCATATTACAGCGCAGACATCGCACGAGCGCTCGATCGGTGCGGATACTCATTTTGCCGTTGAACCGGCAGTTAGCGATGTGGCGGCAGAGGTTCACGATACGTCAGACGCACACGGGGCCGTGGCCGTGACACAGCGATTATTGGTACCGCAGACGGAGACCAAGCGAAAGCCGAACCTGCCCGTGTCGGTAGTGACCGCCGCGATCGATGCGTCCGACGAAACATCCGCGGCGCCTGAACCGGCAGCCGGTCGCGATGAATCGGTCGAGGATGAAAAAAGCCCGGAACCGATAGTACGGCCTTTTGATAGGCTTCCGCGCGAATCGAGGTTTCTTAAGAGTGACGATGATCCGAAGGCGGATGACGGTCAGAACGGCCATAGCGAGAAATTCCACTGGAAGCCGGCAATTCTCCAATCGCTGCTGATCCAGGGTTTCCAGCATAGCTACGCCCTTGTCATCCAGGAGAAAACGCGAAGAGCACTTAAGGGCCCATTTTTTAGAGATTATTGGG
>DAIOWA010000037.1:0-11032 GCA_036758705.1 Pyrinomonadaceae bacterium
CGAAACTGACCGTTCCTGGAATCAGCCGGTCGAACCGTTCAGGATCGCAGACAACATTTACTACGTCGGTGCAAATGAGATCACATCGTATCTGATCACAACCTCTAAGGGTCACATCCTGTTGGACAGCGGATTCAAGGAAACCGTTCCGCAGATCACAGCAAACATCGCAAAGCTTGGGTTCAAGATCGCGGACGTAAAATATCTGATCAATTCACAAGCACACTACGATCACGCGGCTGGATTGGCTGAGTTGAAACGCCTAACCGGAGCAAAACTCCTCGCCAGCGTCGAGGACGCGAAACTGCTCGGTCGCGGCGGCAAAGACGATCCGAATTTTCACGACAGATTTCTATTTGAGCCGGTCGCCGCCGATAAGACATTTTCAGACGGTTGGAAGTTAAAGCTCGGCGGAACAACGATGATCGCGAACATCACCGCTGGTCACACAAAAGGTTGTACGACCTGGACGACGACCGCCGATGAAAGCGGAAAAACCCTAAATGTTATCTTCGTGTGCAGCACGACCGCGCCGGGCTATCAGCTCGTCAACAACCCGAAATATCCTGACATCGCGACGGACTTTGAGCAAACTTTCGCACGAATGAAGAAGTTCAAGGTCGACATATTTCTTTCTGCTCACGCTGGCCAATACAAACTAGACGAAAAGCTTGCGCTTCTTCAGAGCGGAGCTAAGTCAAATCCGTTTATAGATCCGAAGGGCTATCTCGAGTATCTGGAAGCGACGGAAAAATCATTCCGCGATCTTCTGGCTAGCCAAAAAGCAAAGCTCTAAGGACATTACACTCGCGTTACCGTGCCTTTTCGCAGGTGGTCACCGTGAAGTCTATCGGATATCATATTTGATTGCCTTTACCTCATAATCGAATCGTAATGAATAGAGCATTTTTCTTATTGATCGTCGGAGTTTTGTGTGTCGCGGGCTGGTCGTATAACCGGAACGCCCAGGCACAGACCGAGTCGCTGGTAGTTTCGCCGCATCTCGTTATTTCGCAGTTCCAACCTGGAAGAACTGGAACAACTAGCGACCAGAATGACGAGTTCATTGAGATTCATAACACTAGTGCGGCCGCAATAGACCTCAACGGATCTCGGCTCGTGTATCGTTCTCAAGCCGGCACGACTGATGTCGGCCCGCTTGTGGCTTGGAATACCAGCACGATCCTGCAGCCAGGACAGTTCTACCTGATAGCGTCGAATTCGTATACGGGCGGCGTAACGCCCGACGCTACATATTCGACTTCCGCATGCCAGTGCTCTCTTTCGGCAAGCAACGGAGGGCTCGCCATTCGTCAAGGCTCTCAGGATAGTGGCGCGATCATCGATGCGGTTGGCTGGGGTACCGGTTCGAACATCTTTTTTGAGGGAACTCGCACTACCGCACCCGGCTCCGGAAACAGTAAAACCCGACTGCAGCTGGGCTGTCAGGATACCGACAACAATTCAGCGGATTTTTCTACGTCGATACCTTGGGCCCCGCGGAATACGGCCTCATCGGCGGCTCCATGCTCTGGCGGCGGTACGACCCTTTTCGCGGCCATCAATGCAAATCCGACTACTGTCTCGGCTGGTGGGAATGTTTTGTTTACGGTCACGGTCATTCCGGCGACCACTCCGCCGAGCGGAGCGATCGGGGTCGCGGCCGATCTACAGTCGATCGGCGGCGTGTCTAGTCAGCAGTTTTCTGACGACGGTACGAACGGGGACGTAACTCCTGGCGACAACGTTTTCTCATTCCAAGTAGCCGTTACGCCACATACGACGGGCGGTACTAAGGTCATCGCTGGAGCCGCTGCGGATCAAACTGGAAGGACGGCTCTGTTCAGCACGCAGATAACGGTAAATGCTCCGCTGCCGAACGACGACCCATTGCTCCTCGGTAACCCGAGCAATGCGACGGCGGACGTTGCGAACGAGAACAATTACCTGATGATAAAGCCGCAGTACACGCTTTCGTACAACCGGCAGAAAGCGACCCCGAACTGGGTAGCGTGGAGACTCGATAGCACTTGGCTTGGAAGCGCAGACCGTCAAGACGATTACCGGCCTGATCCGGCTCTTCCGGCCGGTTGGTACCAGGTTCAGGATGCGGATTATAGCAACTCGGGCTATACGCGCGGACATATGACGCCGTCGGGCGACAGAACAAGATCTATCCCCGATAACTCCGCAACGTTTCTTATGACGAACTTTGTCCCGCAGACTGCGAACAACAATTCCGGCCCATGGCAACAATTCGAGGACTATTGCCGAACTCTCGCAAACCAAGGCAACGAACTCTATATTTTTTCCGGCGGTTATGGATCACTTGGCACCATAGCCGGTGGCAAGATCAGTGTACCCCAGTACACATGGAAGGTCGTTCTTATATTGCCGAACGGCGACAACGATCGGAGCCGCGTCTATAAAGCGACGCGGGCGTTTGGGATCGTCGTGCCAAATTTCGAGCCGCTAAATCCGAACACACCATGGCGAAATTTCCGAGTAACCGTTGATAAAGTCGAGGCTTTGACCGGATACGACTTCTTCACCAACGTCAGCGCGATGACTCAGATGTTTATCGAGCGACAACGAGACAGATTATGAACCGCTTTATTTGCCCACTGGTACTGCTGATCGCGGCAGCCGTTGCCGCATCTCCCGCAGCCGCACAAAAGGATCTGACGATCGCGCAGATCCAGGGGATCAAGAACGTATCGGAACACGTTGGTGAATCAGTTAAGACGACCGGTATCGTCACCGCTCGCCTCCGCACCGGATTTTTCCTGCAGACGCCGGATAGCAAGATCGACAGCGATCCGCTTTCCTCCGAAGGCATATACGTCTTCACGAAAGACGAACCACCGGCGGAAGCTGCGATCGGAAACGAGATCAGCGTAACGGGCAAGGTAGAAGAGTTTCGCGGTCGAAACGAGAGCTACGGACTAACGATCACAGAGGTCAATCACTTCATCGGACGCGATTCGATCAAGGTCGTATCGCAGAATAATCCCCTGCCGAAGCCGATCACGCTAACGCTTCTCGATTTCAAATCAAACGCCGTCGATCAACTCGAGAAATATGAAGGGATGCGGGTGACGATCCCGGAGATGACTACGGTTGGACCGACAGGAGGAAGGGTAGAGTCAAAAACCGAAACGGTATTTCCCGATGGAGTTTTCTATGCCGTTCTTAAAGGTACTCCGCGACCATTCCGCGAACCCGGTATGAGCGTGGTTCAGTATCTCGGTACCGAAGAGCGCGAACGAGATAAATGGAAGCGCGAACTTCCGCGGCTCCCCATCTTTGATAACAACCCTGAAGTTCTCCGGATCGACACTCGCGCGCAGGCGGGTTCGTCGGGGCTAAATGTAGCGTCAAAGGCGGAAATAAAGGATGTGACCGGCGTTGTTCACTATGCCTATAACCGATCTGCGATATTGACCGATGCCACCGCTAAGGGGGCGGCAACAAACACGATCAAGCCGGTCGTAATGCCTGCGACCACGGAACGGCAGTTCTCGATTGCCGCCGCGAATATCGAAACATTTGTCGACGATGTCGACGATCCCGATATCAAAGAGGACGTCGCGACAACCGAGGCATTTCAGAAGCGGATGGGTAAGATCTCGATGACCGTCCGTGACTATCTGCAGTTTCCCGATGTATTTGCGGTCATCGAAGCTGAGAATCTGAATGTGCTAAAAAAACTTGCAGCCAAGATCAATGCTGATGCGGTCGCAAGCGGCAAGCCTGACCCAAAGTACGAAGCATATCTTTTTGACGGCAATGATCCCCGCGGGATCGACTGCGGATTTCTCGTCAAATCTACGCGCGTGAACGTCGTGTCTGCAAAGCAGTTCGGCAAGAGCGAGAAATACAAAAATCCGGTCACAGGAAATAACGACAATCTAAACGATCGCCCGCCGATCATTCTTGAGCTGACCATCGCCGATCCCAAAACCGGCCAGCCGTTCGCGTTTACGATCGTCAACAATCACCTCAAATCGTTCCGCGGTATAGACGATCCCAAAGATGGTCAGAACGTCCGGATGAAGAAAAAACTCCAGGCGGAGTTTCTCGCGAAATGGGTGAACGAACGGCAGAAGGCGAATCCGAACGAACGCATTCTCCTTGTCGGCGACTTCAATGCGTTTCCGTTTAGCGACGGACTCGTCGACCAGATCGGCACGATCATCGGCAAGCCTGCTCCGAAAGACGCAGTCATCGAATCATCACTGGATCTCGTGGAAACGGATCTTATCGACCTCGTAACGCTGATCAGGGCGGACCAGCAATATTCGTACTCTTTCGATGGCAATGCTCAGGTCCTTGATCATTTTCTTGCGAACGTGCCGATGCGTAAGCACCTCGCGGGATTCGGCTACCTCCGAATAAACGCCGACTATCCGCAGGTCTTAAGAGCGTCGGGTGACCGGCCTGAGCGGTTTTCGGATCACGACGTTGCGGTCGGATATTTCACGTTCGACGCGCCTGCCACGCCAAACTAGCTTTCCAGAATGACATGGGCAACCGCGTGTTCGGTGGTGTGAGAAATAGAAAGGTGAGCGACTTCGGCTCCGCGATCGGCGAGGATCTTTGCGGCCTCGCCTTTTACATTTAGCGACGGAACACCGTCCGCATCGTTCAATATCTCTATGTCGTACCAGGTGATCTTTCCACGCCAGCCGGTCTTGATCGCCTTCAGAAAAGCTTCCTTGGCCGCAAATCTTCCCGCGTAACTCTGGGCCGCCGCGGCCCCTTTGGCATCACAATAATCCCGCTCCGCGGGCGTAAAAACGCGCTCCGCAAATCGCGGAGTTCTCGTCATCGTTTCTGCGATGCGATAGACTTCTACAATGTCGATGCCGGTCGAAACTATCATGAATGATGCTGAGACTTTAGCAAACTCGGGCTTCTTTTGGCGAGAACACGAAGGCATCAAGGTGATTGTGTGTCGGCCACTCGAAGACAAGGGTTTCGTCAACGGCTTTTCGACCCGGCTGGGCGGCGTGTCCGATTTTCCTAAAGACTCACTTAATCTTGCCGGTTTTGACGAAGATTCCGCGGACAATATTTACGAGAACCGGCGACGATTCCTGAATGCGGTCGGCGGCGATTTCAAACTCGCAACGGCCTGGCAAGTTCACTGCGACGGCGTAAAGATCGTTAAAGATCAGGCCGATGTCGACAACAGCGAGGAACGATTCGACGGGTTGGTTTCCCGGATGAGCGACGTGCTTGTCGGCGTCAAGACTGCCGATTGCGTGCCGGTTCTGATCGGCGACTCCCGCACCGGATCCTTTGCCGCCGTTCATGCCGGTTGGCGTGGAACCGTGGCGTCTATTGTCGTGAGGGCGATCGAGACGATGCAGTCGGAGTTCGGCAGCGAGCCGAAGGATATGATCGCCGCGATCGGCCCGGCCGCCGGATGTGGCAATTACGAGATCGGAAGCGACGTGATCGGCGCCTTTGCCGCCGCATTCGAAGGCAGCGAGAAATATTTCACACCAACCCACGAAGGCCACGCGCTCGTCGATCTTCATCTGGCTAACAAAGATCAGCTGCTTTCCTGCGGCGTTCCTCTCAGCGCGATCCATACCGCACCGTTTTGCACGATGGCCCGTCCTGATCTTTTCTTCTCCTATCGCGTCGAGAAAAAGAAGTTTGGCAGGACCGGCAGGCTTCTTTCCGTGATCGGCCGCCGCTGAGCCTGAGATTTTCGTTGACCCAACCGACCTCTTCGCAATAGCATCAGAGTACACATTTCGCACGATGTTCCAACGACTTGTGATCATTGCGTTATTTCTGTCCGCGACGCTCGTGTCTCCGGTTCGCGGTGCCGCTAACGAATGGAAACGCCTCGAAACGGCGAATTTCGAGTTTGTCGGCGACGCTCCAGAAACATTGATGAGGACTGCCGCCGATAGGCTGGAGCGCTTTCGAGATGCCCTTACCGGAATCTTGCAGCTTCCAGCTCGAACATCCAAGACTCGCGTAATCATTTTCAAAGACTCCGCGACGTTCCGTGCATTCAAACCTCGGCGTGCCGATGGAACACCGGACGATAAAGTCGTGGGCCTGTTTGTTGCTGGCGAAGACTTCAACTGCATTGCTCTGGCTGCGGATAATCTTGATCTTGGAACGATCTTTCACGAGTATGTTCACGAAATTGTCGCAGCGAATTATGGCTCGATGCGGGTTCCTCCGTGGTTGAACGAAGGATTGGCGTCCTATTTTCAAACCTTCCGGGTGGTGGACGAAAAGACAGGTACCTTTGGAAGACCGCGGCCCGATTACCTGGCATTGCTCCGATCGAATCCGCCGATCCCATGGGAAGAGTTCCTCGCTCTCGACAACTTCACATTGCACCATGACTCGGTGAATAGTCGGCCGGTTTTCTACGCTCAGGCTTGGGCCTTGGCTGCGTATCTTATTGCTCAAGTTGATGGGGGAAAAGACAAAGTAGATCCGACCTCGTTGATCGCCATAGTCGGTAAGCTCGACCGTTCCAAGCTCGGCGCCAGCCTCACTTTTGCCGGAACCGAAGCTGCGATTCGCCGCGTCGGATTAGTCGGGGCTCTGACATTCGTTCGGATAGGAGCGTCTCCGATCTCTGAAGCATCGGCAAATGCGATCCTCGGGGACCTGCTGTTTCGTCAGAGGAATCCGGGAGCCGAAGCTTTCCTTACGAGGGCGACCGAACTTGATCCGAAACTCGCCGCTCCATACTCAACGCTTGGGCAACTTCGGATCCGCGATCGAAAGTTCACCGAGGCCAGGGCTTTGCTTGAAAAGGCGGTCGCACTTGATTCCCAAAACCACCTTTCACACTACTACCACGCGTTCCTTCTCGTTCGCGAAAATCTGGACGAAACGTCGATGATGCGGCCGCTCAAGGCTGATGTTTTGTCAAAGATCCGTGAAGCCCTCACTCGCTCGATCGCTTTAAACGACGGCTTTGCAGAGGCTCATTACCTGCTCGCCACCGTCGAATATTCAAGCGGCGATATCGGCATTGTGGCGACTGAGATCAAGAGCGCGCTCAGCATTAAACCGGGTAACCCGAACTATTCCCTGCTGCTTGCTCGTGTCCTGCTAAGGCAGGAGAGCACTGAGGACGCCGTCGCCATCGCCGAACCGCTCGCGACGAAATCGGAAGAAGCCCGCATCAGGGCCGATGCTCGCGAGATCTTGAAGAACGCCGACGAACTTGCGAAGGCAAAGCAGAGTTCCGGAGAAGAGGCTCCGCTGCAATTTGCAGGGTACCGCAAACCGGTGATCCTGCAATACCGTGACCTGACTCCGGAGCGTGTGTCAAAGATCGATCGAGACCGCGAGAACTACAACTACAACGTGATGATCGAACGGCCCGGAGAAGGTGAATCGCACATCGTCGGATACGTTGATCGCGTTGACTGCACGGACGATAAGATCGATTTCCAGATCCGGTCACAATCGGTTCGACTCAGGCTTTCGACTAAACAATTCGACGACGTTCGATTCCGTGTCGCCGTTCCGGGGACGCGTTCATTCGCATTCCGATGCGGAACACAATTCCCGAACGATCTCGCCGTGATCGTGTACAAGCCCGCGACGGGCCGCAAGACATCAGGTGAACTCAAAGCCATCACTTTCGTTGCTCCTGACTTTGAGTATCTGACTACGCAGGAAATGCAGAACGCTCCGATGTTCGTGGTCGAGGGCCGACCCGGAGGCGACATTTCACAGAATGCGGAGATCGCCGTAAAAGAACGCGAGGCGATGGAGCGCGAGATGCGGGAAACGCAATTGCGTGACATAGGAGACAGGTTGCGGCAGCCGTTGACCGGTGAAGATCGTGTGATGGGTGTGCCGCTGAAACTTGAATGCGTGTCGGCGCGAATGAAGGTGACATTTAAGGTGGGTGAATGGGATCGCATCTTTTCATCCGCCATCACAAAGCAATTCGAAGTACATTCGTTCAATCCCGAAGCTCCGATCATCGAGACCGGCTGCCTTGCTCAGCTTCCGCAACTTCCTGCAGTGATCACTTATCGAAAGGTTGACAGCGAACTGATCTCGGTCGAATTTGTACCGGCCCTTTTCAAGTTTCATTAGCGGACGCGAGCGGTGATAGTTACCTCTTTCGTTCTTGGCGGGTAGCAGACCTCATCGGTACAAGCCTGAAAACGGACGACGGCACGAACACGTACTGTACTCCCCTTAAATCCGGGAGGAACCGTCACGGTAAACGGGAATCGAACGGTGCCTTCGTAGACGTTGATGGTAGTGTCAGAGAATTGGAATTTGCGGTTAATTCCACGCGGATATGCCGGGGCCGAAACGCGTGCGCCTTGGGCAGAGAGTCTGACGTTGGTTGGTATCTGATATTTGTTCCCGGGCCGGCTCGAATTAACGTGCAGGCCGCCTGGGATGGTCAGCACGACCGAGCCTTTGGCGGCTCGGCCCTTTGTAACTGCCCCGCCAGTTATCGATCCGCTGACGTCCTGCCCGAACGCGGCGGCGGCAAAAATGACGGTTGCAAATACTGATGCGAGCAATTTTATTTTCATAACAAGATAAGGTCGGATGATTTTCACGTTCGCCGGGATGGTTCTATTTTACCCGAACGCTATCGAGAGTCGTTTCAATTGTTTCAGCCAGATCGTCGCGAAATTCGGCCAGGACCGATCCGCGAGCCTCCCAAACATCGGCTCCGCGTGTAACAAGCTTGTGAGTGACGGCAAATTCACCGCCGTTAATGATGTTGGTTGAGCTGATCCAGGCTGCCTTTTCCCCTGCGTCCAAATACGGTTCAGATGGCTCGACGGTTTCCGCACTCGACTTTATCGCCTTCTTTACCGCGTCAAGGTCCGTCCCGGGATGCCGTTCGATCTCGATGGTCGCTCGTCTTACATCCTTCCCGACAACCTTTCCGAAATCCTTCGAATAGGAACGAAACGCCAGGCCGGAATCGTCGTTCAGCACGTGCAGAAATCCCTCCGGCTTGTGAATGGTGAACTGAGCGGTGTCCACCGTTTCGGCGTCGAAAGCTGCCGCGGCATTTTTTTTAATGCGCGTCGATGTCCATATCATCAGGCCGACAAGTAGGAGTCCTGGGATCAAAAGTTCCATAGAAGCTATGCACGAGTGACGACTTCGGGTGTTTCGGTGGTCAAGACGTCTTCGCAAAATCGCCTAATAGCGTCACTCTTACTATCATCCATTGCCGCGAGTTGGCCGCACGCGGCGTAAATGTCACGTCCGCGAGGTGTTCGGATGTAGGCGGACACGCCGCGGGATTCGAGAATCGTCTTAAAGCACCCCACCTGCTCCGGTGTAGACGGGCGATAGTCGAGTTGCTCGGCAGGATTGTGCGGGATCAGATTGATCTTCGCTTTTCGCAGGTCGTGTTTCTCTAGAAGGTCCGCTAGTTCCCCTGCCTGTTCGTCAGAATCGTTAACTCCGCCGAGCAGAACGTATTCGAACGTAAATCGCTCGCCACGCTTGAGCGTCTTTTCAAACACTTTCGCTGCGGCCAACAAATCGTCGATCGGCCAGCGTTTGTTGATCGGCATCAGCTTATTGCGAAGCTCGTCATTCGCCGACGAAAGCGAGATCGCCAGGTTCGGGCGGCGTTCGAGTGCGGCAAATTCGTATATCTTCGGCACTATTCCGGCGGTCGAGACGGTCACTCGACCCGGAACGATGTGCAGGCCCTTTTCGTCCGACATTATCTCGAGAGCTTTGATCAGATTTTCGAAATTCAGAAACGGCTCGCCTTCGCCCATCGCGACAAGGTTCGTGCCGTGCGGGGTTTCATTGCCAACACCGTAGACGTCGTTAAGGACGATGACGATCTGCTCGATGATCTCACCGGCCGACATATTCTTGATAAACCCAAGCTTTGCGGTGAGGCAAAAATCGCATTTCAACGCGCAACCGGATTGCGATGAGAAGCAGATCGTGTCGCGGTTTTCGGTCGGAATAAAGACGGTCTCGACCGGATTGCCGTCGGCTGTTCGCATCAGGAACCGTCGCGTTCCGTCGACCGAAGTATATTTCGATTCGACAGTGAGTGTGGTTGCGGTCGCCGATGCATTGAGCTTCTCTCGGAGTGCCTTCGGCAGATCGGTCATTTCGTCGAACGACATCAGACGACGCTCATGCAGGCCGCGGAACACCTGATCGGCCCGGAAGCGCGGTTCACCCATCTCGCCGAAGAATTCGATGAGTTCGCCACGGGAAAGGCCCGTAAGATGCCGCAATTCGCTCACATTTAAGATTTTACCGCACATTGCTTGCGGTATCGAACGACCGCTGTTTCGTTTCAGTTGTCGACGCGGAAAGTGTTTCTGGTGAAACAAGATCAATAACTTACGGGCGGCGGTGTTTCGTTTCATTTGGCGCGTCAAATGAAACACCAAATGAAACGCCAAATGAAACGGTTTTTGAAACATTGGTGAAACACCTCCGGTTCAGAGTGCAAGCTTTAGCTTGTTCTTTGCTGCAGATGCTCGTTTCGTGGCAGCGATATACAAGCTGAAGCTTGCACTCTGAACGCCTAAAGCTTGCACTCCGTGCACTGGAATTGGAATAGCAACTTGTGAGGAAAACGTGAAAAACGCGATATGGATGATATCCACGGTTTGAAAGGCTGGAATCCACCGCGCACCAGTTTCGAGTTTCGAGTGATGAGTTTCGAGTTAACTGGAAGCTCGAACCTGTGAACTCGTAACTGGTGATTCGATCTTCCTTGCCGTTTGCTAAACTCGCATTCGGATGAAGTTGGATTTGTGGAAGGTTTTGTTCGTTGTTGTCGCAGTCGGCTCGTTCGGCTGCGAGCGCATTCACGATCAGTTTCGCGTTAATACTAACTCGCCCGACGCGAGCGCTGATTCGAACCAAAGTACGTCAACTCCAGCGAGTGTTCATCTGGCGTTCGGTAATCCATCCAACGCGACGCAAGACCCTGCCAATGAGGACAATTTTCTGGTTGTCGGCGAAGGGTCGGTGCTTTCGTACAACAATTCGCGGGGCGGTGTTAATT
>DAIOWA010000038.1:0-11011 GCA_036758705.1 Pyrinomonadaceae bacterium
AGAGGAGCGGCTCGGGCAACTCGAATCTTTGCAGGAACAAAGCTACGAGATCTTGCGGATCCGTGAGGCGAACGGCGGAAAACCCATCCCCGCTGCGTGGCGTCGCTGGGCAGAGGCTCAACGCGACATTGGATTAAAGAAGTAATGAAATTTGGAGTAATAGTTTTTCCGGGTTCCAACTGTGATCACGACGCTTACCACGTCATCTCAAAGCACGTCGGCCAGCCGGTAGATTTTATCTGGCACAAGGAGACGGACTTGTCGGCATTCGACGCGGTCATAATCCCCGGTGGGTTTTCGTATGGCGACTATCTACGTGCCGGGGCCTTGGCTAGATTCTCGCCGGTGATGACGGCGGTGAAAGAATTTGCAGCGTCAGGTAAATTTGTGTTCGGTATCTGCAATGGCTTTCAGATCCTATGTGAAGCTGGTTTGCTGCCGGGAGCGTTGATCCGCAACGCCGGCCTGCATTTCATCTCGAAGCACGTCACGGTCCGCACTGAGAATCAGTACACTCCGTATACGAACGAACTCAAGGAAGGCAGCGTACTCTCGATCCCGATCGCACACGCCGAGGGCAATTACACCTGCGATGACGCTACTTTCCAAACTCTCGAAGAGAACAATCAGATCGTGTTTCGCTACTGTGACGAAACCGGCGAGGTGACGGACGATTCAAACCCGAACGGTGCCCGGTCGAATATTGCCGGTATCTGCAATCTTGACCGCAACGTACTCGGCATGATGCCGCATCCGGAACGTGCGTGTGAAGAACTACTCGGTTCCAACGACGGCCGTAACATTTTTCGGTCGCTTGCGGCATCGATCGCCGCGACTCAAAACTAGAGAATCGTCTTTGGACGATGAAGATCTTTTTTCTCACTGTTTTCGCTCTTACGGCCTTCGCCTTCAATTCCATTCTTTGCCGAATGGCTCTGGCGACCGGGGAAATCGACCCAGCAAGCTTTACGGCTATACGATTGGTTTCGGGGACGGTCACGCTGGTAATAATCCTTCTCGTATCACGTAAGATCCAAACCTTAGCAAGCAAAGGCAGTTGGGTCTCGGCATTCTTTCTTTTCGCCTACGCCATCGCGTTTTCATTTGCTTACCTCGGCCTGACGGCCGGCACCGGGGCCCTGATCTTATTCGGCAGCGTACAGCTAACAATGTTCGGCGTGTCGTTGTTTCGAGGCGAGCGGCCGGGAGCCTTGGAATGGGTCGGATTGCTGGTTGCTTTCAGTGGCCTGGTCTATCTCGTCCTCCCCGGACTCGCCGCTCCTCCTCCGGGCAGTGCGGCTTTGATGGTGTCAGCCGGGATCGCTTGGGGATTCTACACCCTTCGAGGAAAGGGAAGCGGAGATCCGCTTGCTGATACGGCGGGGAACTTTCTCCGTTCCGTTCCGATAGTTCTCGTCACGGCCCTGATGTTTTTTTCGTCGAGCCTCTTATCTATGCGAGGAGCCGTCCTGGCCGCTGCATCAGGTGCGATCGCGTCCGGCATCGGCTATTCGATCTGGTACGCGGCACTCAAGTATCACACTCCGGCCCGCGCCGGCATTCTACAGCTTTCTGTCCCGATAATAGCGTCTGTCGGCGGAGTTCTACTGTTGGCAGAAACCACGTCGATACGCCTGTCGATCGCGTCGGCTATGGTACTTGGCGGGATCGGATTGACGTTGATTCGCGGACGGAAGGGTTAGTGTTTGCGATCGACGCAATGAATGAATAGCGCCGGAAGAGAGGCGTGATATCGACATCCGCGTCAGGGAGCGATTCGAGATGGGGTAAAAGCTCCGGCCAGAATTTGACGTGAAATTTCATCAGCCACCATTTTAGAAAGCGGCGGAACGGACCGGGCAGGTCCCGCTGATCGTAGAAGTCGACGATGAAGAGTTCGCCGCCTTGTTTGAGATTCCAAAGAGCGTTCGCGATCGACTCTCGCCATGGAGGGATCATCGAGATCGAATAGGAAAAGAATATCTTGTCGAACTTTTCCGCGAGGCCGAACGTGCCGTCTGAGGTGAAATCATCCGCGAGTGCGGTTCGAAGTTCGATGTTTTGCACACCCGCAGCATCAACCTTAACCTGAGCGGTTTCGAGCATCGCCGACGAAGCGTCGAGACCGTAGAATTTCGAGTCGGGATGGCGTTTCGCGAGAATGATCAGGTTTCGTGCCGTCCCGCATCCGGCCTCCAGCACACGCTCGCCCGGCTGGACGTTCATGTCGTCCAAAAGCTGATCACGCCCGAGCAAATAATACTTTCGCGTCAGGTCGTAGAAGTACCGCTGCATGCGATACATCCGGTCCATGTTTTCGAAGGCGTTGGTCATGCGCAGAAGAATCAAACAGGATATACAGGATGAAAAGGATAGCGGGCTTGATGAACAACTTGAATACAACTAGCGCACATCAGCAACGATCATCCTGCGTATCATGTTCATCCTGTTCTAATTCTCTTTCAAAACGTATAAATGAAATCCGCCGTAGATCGATGCGCGATCTTCCTTGAACAGCCGTTCGGATGTTTCTTTCTCATAGCGAAACTTCGCGAGAAGATCGGAAGGGAGATTCGTCGGCAGCGGCGATTCGGCTCCCGCGGTACGGAAGATGATCCGTGAACCGGGCTCAGCCTTCTCTGCTATCGCCGCCCACAGGTCCGTCATAACGTCGGCATTCATCCAGTCCTGAGCGTCAAGAAACACGAATCGGTTGAACGCGCCGTGGTCGTTATTCTTGATCTCATCCGTCGCCGATCCAACCTTTGTTCGGAGCCGGTCGGCATTAGCCTTTAACACTGCGTAATTTTCTTGCTTGAGATATTCAGGAACCGCCGAGCGATTTTCGGTGTCGTACTTGCGACCGAATGCCTGCCAGGCGAAATAGTTTTCCTGTATCGGATAGTCGCAGGCGAGGCGTTTCGCACGTTCTCGATAGATGTCGATGACACTTCCGCCGTCGGCTAGATCCTTTTTAAGTTCGTCGTACTGCTGCGGAGGGATGCCGAGCCCAAACATTGTCACTGGCAGCTTGCCCAGCGTTTTGATCACAAAGGTATCGAAAAACGGATCGATATGCCTGGCATAAAGCTCCTCTTGTTCTTCCAGCGAGGTTGCCTTCAAAACCTCTTCAGGCCGGCACCCGAAAACGTTAGCCATCTTATGAAAGAACCGCAAAAAATATCCATTTCGCGAATGTTCATACAGCCCTTCATTCGCAAAGAAACCGATCCGGTCACCGTAAAGAATCGAACCGCCGAGCGTGTTGGATTCCCAAAAATCTCGCGTATCACGATCGAGATTCGGGCGAATGTATCGCAGATAATCGGCGTTCGTATTCTCGCCTTTGCCATCTCCGAAGAACGCGAAAAATTTCTCGTAGCTTGGCAAATGCCTAAGCGCCGCGATCTTCAGACTGAGCAAATAGATATGATGCTTGTTCAGGTCAACGGCGGTGACTGCCTGCGGGCACTCGACGAGGTAATTGATCGCGTTGCATCCCCCCGATGAGATCGTGAGAATTCGCGAATCCCCGTCGATCTCCAAAGCCTCGATATCAACACGCGGGTCTTCCCAGATCTGGTTATACACAAACGCATCGAACCAGACTGCGAAGAGTTTTTGTAATAGCCCTTGTTTGGAAGAAAGTTTCTCGTTCTGAACTGCCGAGTGAAGAGTGGTTTCGCTCATGAAGGACTTACTCGTTGGCCATCACCTCGACCGGATCGATCACCGACGCGCGCCATGCTGGATACAACGCTCCGACGAGGCTGCCGACGATCGCGATGGCAACGGCGGTCGCGACCCAACCGAGGCTGAACTCGAACGCGAGATCGAACAGTTTGCTGATCACAAAAGATGCGATAAATGCTGTGACGAGGCCGCCGACCACACCAAGCACTCCGATCATAAACGCCTCGCCTTCGATCGCTCGGATAATGAACGACTTCGGAGCTCCGAGCGATTTCAATATCCCGATCTCCTTTCGGCGTTCGGTGATCGTCGTGTACATCGAGAGCAGCACGAAGATCGTGCTAACGAATGCACCGAGTCCGACGAGCACTCGAAGGAAGGTCTGTAATGCGGGCACTCGATCCTGAGCGTCGATGATCAAATCGCTCGTAAGGTTGATCTTGTTACCCGGCAGGACGTCGTTTATGCGATTTGCAACAACAGCGGGATCTTGGCCGTCCTTGATCTTCACGAGGATGTAGGTGCATTTGCCGGGTGCTTCGAGAGCCTCCTGCATCGCCCCGAGCGACATCTTGATACGAGCACCGGAAGGCGGAGAGAAGACGCCAACGATCTTATAGTCTTTCCCGCCAAAAAGCTTCAGCGAATCGCCGACCTTAACCTTGTCTTCGACCAACCGTCGTTCGTCGAGGATGATCTCGTTACTCGCCGTCGCCGCACGTCCCTCGATGATCGACATCTCGTTCATCGCGGCAAACGGTGCCCAATCGACACCGTCGAGCTGGGTGATCCCCCAACGTCCGTTAGTGTCGGGCGATACGTAGCGGATAACCGGAACCGTCGATTCCACACCTTCGATCTGCATCAGCCGATCGACATAAGCCGTCGAGACCGACGCATTCGAACTCGTCAGCTCCATCGCACCCGGCCGTGTGAACACTATCTCGGCCTTCCAGTTCGACGCGCGTTTCGCCATGTCATTGGTCATCCCTCGCGCAAGGCCGGTGAACATTACGACAAGGACAACGCCAAGAGCAACGCCGATAACGCTGATAAGCGTGCGAAAAGGACGTACCTTAAGATTTGCGAGAACAAGTTCAAGCATCTATTCGGGGATCGCCATCCCGTCCAACTTTGCTTTTGCATCGGCGAGGCGCTTCGCCAAGTCTTTTTTTGTAGCGGGATCGAGTTCGGACAATCGGGGACGGAGGCTCTCAATGCGGACGAGATTGCTTTCGAGGACATGAAACTCGCTATCGATCGCTTCGTCGACCCCTGCGTCGTCTTCAATGGCGGTGACGTGGGTGGTGTCTACCTTGCCGAACAGCAACCCGCGCTTACCCTTGCTAAGATCGTATTCTTTACGCATCGAACCCTCCTTCTTCATAGTCTTTTCGTTCCGAACGTGTCGGACGCCGTGCCGTAATGGTCCTAATTCTATCATCCTCGATCGTGTGAGCAATGATTTACAAACGGTTACGATCCGACATTCCGATGGTAATATAACGCCTTTCATCCATCGAATGATCCGGATCTGACTCGGTCAACTGCATCGGGTCGTCGAAAACGGATTTGGCTTCTTCGAAATCGACGCCATGCTTCAGAATATTTCCTCGATTCTTTCGAGCCGACCACTCAATTCTAATCATCAGGCATCGACTCCTTCACAAAGTCGAATTCATTGCTCTTCTCAATATCGGTAAACAATTCACGGCGAGAGTTGAAGTCTTCCCAGAGCTGGTCGTAGGTCGCAAAAAGCCGATCGGTTGAGGCCTCGCGAGTGTTTGCACGAGCGGTTTCCAACGCTTTCGCAACCTTTGAATTTCGCAGATCCTCGTTATCCATCACTTCGCGGATCGCCTCTGCAAACGCTTCGCCGGTCGGCTCAACCAGCCACGCGTTGTCGTTGGTTGCGTACGACAAGATCCCGCCTGAGTTCGGAGCGACTGTCGGCACACCTGACGCCATCGCCTCGAGCGGGGCGATCCCGAACGGCTCTTTCGGATTCGGGTGGATGAAGACGTCCGCGTTCGCGTAATAGTCCGACAGCGTGTCTTTATCGAGATGGCCGAGCTGGATCATTTTGCCCGGAAACATCTCCTCAGCCTGCTCGTTCAACCTGTCCGCCTGCGGCCCGGCACCGGCGATCAGGAGCCGATAATCTCGATCCTTGTCATCCGCCAACTCGCGCATTACATTGAGCAGCAGCCCGATATTTTTCTCGGGTGAGATACGGCCGGCGTATAGGAGCACCGTCGAATCAGCGGGAATTCCGGCCCGCTCACGCATCTCCTGCCGAATCTCATTCGACTTCCGATCAGGCGTAAATTGAACCGAGTTGACACCGCGCGGGCAAACAAAGATCCGCTCGCTTGCGGCGACTCGCGGAGCGGCGAAGTACCGCCAACACCAATTCAAAAATCGCGAACTTCGCCCTTTGTTCTTCGCCGGCGACAGCGAATCATAGAACTCTTCAGCCGTATATGCCGAGTTGGCAATGTGATAATCAAAACTCGGCAGCGTGTAGTTGCCGATCACTCGACGGGCAAGCCATTGACCGGCCCTTCCTTTCGACAGAAACGACCCAATATTGTCGTCCATTCGCTCGCACGAAAAATGCACCAGCATTGGTCGTCCAAGTTCCTGGAATCCCTTCTTTCGGACCATCGGGCCAAAGATACTCAGCGTATATTTGTCCGTTATTTCGACCATATCCGGCTTCTCGGCGAGCAGGATCTTGCGGATGATCGAGTCCGGCTGCATATACTGCCACGGCATCATCACGCGGTATCGCTTGTCGAAGACCGGCGACTGCTTCGCCGGGACGTAGTAGATCTTCGCGAACTCGTTTACGTCCTCAACTTCTTCGACCTCGCCGGGCACGATCAGCCGAACATAGCGCTGATGCCGCTTCGCCGCAGCCATCAGATTGTTGTATGACGTGCTGATACCACCGGAGTTCTTGTGGTAATAATTTGTGATGTGAACTGATTTGATGGGCACCTGAACTACTTAGCGAAAACGTCGTCAACGTTGATCGCCCATCCGTTGAGGAAGGTTGATTCGGCGATCTCACCGCGGGCGTAAGTTCGACGTACCCAGGACGGAAAGCCGTCGACCACTTGTGCCCTTCGAACTTCGATCGTGTTGCTGTCCGAATCAAGAAGCCACAGCTCATTTACTCCAAGAGCGAGGTAGGTATCGGCCTTATTTGTCTGATCGTAAACCGACGAACTTTCCGAAACGCATTCGAATACGATGTCCGCTGACGTGCGTCGATCGCCCATCTTTTCGCGAAGTTCGTTCGAGACGTACATCATGTCGGGCTCAAGATAAGTTCCCCAGATATCTTCGCGGTGAATGGATGCACGCGGGTGAAAGATTCGGCCGGGACGCCCTTGTGATACAACAAAAAGCGTAAGAGCCTCGGTTAAAAAAGCAATTATGTCGTCGTGTTCGCCTGTCGGTGGCGGCACAATGTGCAGGACTCCTTCAATAAGTTCATAGTGCGATCGGTCTTCGGGGTCGGGAAGAGCCCAAAACTCCTCGAGTGTGTATCGCTTGAGGAGTGAGGAAAAAGCAAGATTCTGTGTCGCGTTTCCTATGACTTGCATACGCTAAGAATATCAGAACTTTACCGGTGATGCTTACGGTTAAACCAGAGCAGCGAAAGGATCACCGCAACGACCATCAACAGCATTCCGTTGAATCCCCAGTACTTGAAAAATGGTATCGACTTACCGCCGCTGTAGGTCCAGTAGGGGCGGTTTACGAGTGCCCAGACCATGATCTGTGCAAACGCACCGAAGCTCGCGATCGCGATAGCTGCTGTAACCCAAGCGCCGCGGCGGACGAAGGATGCGATCTCATTCGGGATAAACGCACAAAACTCAAAGGCGAGTACCGGAAGGCGGGCGACGTCGTGCAAAAGCGATTTGCTCTCCTCATCGCCAACGATCATCACATTCCTTCGCATCGCGAAAAGCGTAAACAGCGCCGAGATTATTGAGAAGGTGATCGAACGCAGGATCGCCTCATCTGTGTGGTCTTGTGTACCGGTGAAATACGCGAAAAGAAACTGGATAATGAACTCAAAGATATGACTGATGAACGGCAGGATCAGCATTATCGCGGCGAGGGCTTTCCATGCCGGTTCAACCTTTCGGAATCCCTGGATCAACGTTCCGCCGACTCCGGCAAAGGCAAATCTGAATAGAAACTGAAGCGAGGCCGCCCCGATGGCAACCTTCAGGCTTTCGCGTCCGGCAAGATAGGTAAAGAGAAAGATCGGAGCGCGGACAACGCCACTTAACACCGCACCTTTGTAATTCCAATTCTTGATGAACTGCGCCGGGTCACCCCAGACGTTGCGGAGTGCTTCGCTGATCGTATGCGTTTCAGGTACGGCCGGAGCCTCTTCGAAGGTAATGTCGTTCATCGGCTTCAGGCTAATTCCTCTCGCTCTTCTGCAAACTTCTTGGAATCCTGCAGCGAGATCGCTTCCGCGTACGCCGCATAGACACTTTCAAACACGGAATCCCACGATCGCGACATTGCACTCGCACGGGATAATTTCTTCATTTCTTCCAGCTTCGAGCGATCGTCCATCAAACCGATAGTATAGCTTGTAAACTCGCTGAGGTCTTTCGCAACGAATCCTGTTTCGCCCGGCGAAACAATGAACTTCGGGCCGCCCTGATCGCTTACGATCGCGGGAACGCCGGAGGCGTTCGCCTCCTGGGCCACGTTGCCGAAAGCGTCCGTTTCTGACGGAAACACGAAAACATCCATGTTCGCATACGCTTCCGACAGAGCGTCGCCGGCGAGAAATCCGGTAAACTCGGCGTGCTTCAGATTCTTTTCGAGATACTCGCGCTCGGTACCTTCGCCGACGATCAGGAACTTGAAATTATCTTTTCCGGCCGCGATCAAGTTCTTTTCCAGGTCGACCAGCATCCGAACGTTCTTCTCCGCGCGAAGCCGCCCGACAGATCCGAGCCGAAACGTGCCATCATTGATCGTGCGCCTTTCCGGTGAAAATTTGTCCGTATCCACGCCGCGCGTCATCAGTCGTGCGGAGCGTTTCGTGCCTTTATGTAAAGCGTCGATCAATTCCTGATTTGGAGCCAATATCACCTTCGGCATCCGGTAATATTGGATCGAGCCGTACATTATGTTTTTCTCGGCGAACCTCGTCACTTTTCTACGCGGGCCCGACGGCAGAAAACTCAAAACGCTGTCGAGCCTCGTCGCCGCAAATTCGTGAATGTTCGTATGCCATGATCCGACCATCGGGATCTGCAGTTTCCAGGCGAGATATGCCCCGACGATGCTGACATCGTTCAAACCGGTAATGTGGATCACGTCCGGTTTGAAATCCATCAACGCTCTGATCACTTTGCCGGTGTGCCGCTGGAAGAGCGGATCGTACGCAAGGTCTTCATCCAAAGCGAAACTCACAGGCGAACGCTTGAGCGAAAGATAACTAACGCTCTCTTCCTGCCACGAATCGTTCTTCGGCCCTGCGTGAATGCACAAAAAAGGGTAGCCCATTTTCTGGGCATACCCTGTCAGTCGTTTGCTTGTCATGGCGGCACCGTTCACTTCCAGATATGAATCAGGAAAAAATGCCGTCCGGATCGAACTACTCACAGAATTTCAACTCGGCTCAAAAAGCAAAAGGCGGGCAAAGCCGCCTTCCAAACAAACAGTAATTATCCTCTACTTCAACGCGTAATTCAACCGATGGGATCGGACGTAAGTTCGATGACCGATTCGTCGCCGCTCCGAGCCGGCACCGGTCCGGGACTTTCGATCCGGGGAAGCCGATCCTTTTTCTTGCGGGCCGCTCGAAACGCCGGCCGCATTAACGGACTTCCAGAGACACCAAGCACCCAAACGGCGATCCGCAGCCACAACGGGCCGCCTCTTACCCATCCGTACTCGGTTAGCGGCCTGGCCCCGCCGCCATCGCCATTGTCGAAATGTACCCGTTGAAACCACCGCCGTCGTTCTTCACGAAACTTCGGATAGTGCGACAGGATCTCCGCAAAAGACTCAAGCTGGCGCGAATGCAGCGGTTGTTCGTAGGCCGGCATCAGCACGACTTCGGTATGCTTGTCCGTCCTGACCTCATCGGCAAACTCCGCGAATGTCGTGGCGTTCGTGATGTTGATCACCGTGTTCGGCTTGCAGCCGTGACGATCGCCCCCGGTCACAAGCGGCATCCCGATGGATTCCGCAAGCTCGATAGTACCTTTATTCTCCGACCACGATCTGAATCCGTTCACCTCAAAGGCGTGGATCCATTTCACGTGACGGGCGATGAACATATCCAGCAGCTCGCGATGGCGCTGCTTGCCGACGATCTCGATATCCCACAGCGGATGATTCAAAACAACAAGCACGCTCGGGATCTCGCTAAGCATCGCGAACATTTCCGCCAGTTTTGCATCGTTGTGGTTCGCTTCGTTGAACGTGAAATCGAGAAGCGTCGTTGTGATCTCTTCGGCTCGATCCTTCGGCAAATTATGGACGCCGACGTGAAAGAAACCATATTCGAACGGTACCGTCCACTCCATCGAAAGCGGAGCATCCGTTTCCGGTGCTACCTGATTTACCTCAAGCGTCGCGTCGATGCTGTCGTGATCGGTCAGCGATACGAGCGCATTGAGATTCATTCCTTCTATCTGATCCCGCTCGATATCGAAAACACCTTTCGGCGAAAGCGGCGGCGACCAGAACGAGGTCGTAAAGTCGATCGGACGACCCTCGCGAGCAGTATATTTTGTCTGCTCCCGACGCCAAAAAGTAGCGATGATCGGCAGTTGTTCGGCGTAATGCGGGATAAAATCCAGCATCTCTTTTGAGTACTCGGTATGGCAATGGAGAGAGACGCCAGTCTTCGCCTTCGCGGAAAGGTCGCCCTTTTCGCGGAGGATGTGCAGCCGTGTCTTTTCTAAATTCATTTGCTGTTCTCCGTAAAACTGCCTCGATCAAACCCTATAATCTAACAAAAGGGGCAAGGTTAGTAAATGCTAACGACGGAAGTTCACCGTCCTGTAATAAGTAAAGGGATTTTACAGCCGAGCGTGCGCAACACCGGATTAGATCATCAGAATATAAAGATGCCGAAAGTTTGAATTTTATTCCTATTTTTTGTCACAAACCGCGTAAACGTGGTGTTTTTGCTTACAGATACGGGAAATCCTCCCAAATAGCAATCATTCCTCAGGTAGTAATAGGGGGCAGTCATAATATGAGTTGGTTATATTCAATCGTCTTCGCAAGCCTTTTTGTTTCGTCCGATCTGCAGATC
>DAIOWA010000039.1:0-10987 GCA_036758705.1 Pyrinomonadaceae bacterium
TAAACAATAATACAAATATCGTTTGTTCGTTAAGGTCACAATCTCGCACCGCGGACGTTCGCAGTTTCCGATTCGAAGAAACGAGCAGCGCCGCTCAAAAGTCGACGTTCAATCAATCCGACGGCAAATGGAACATTCAAGACCAGTTTGGTGAGATAAGAACCATTCAGGGTTTCACGAAGGGTGCGTGGGTGAGCTTACGAGCTAACTGCGGGTGACTTCGACGGTGACGGGCTCATTGATCCCGCAGTCTGGGAGACATCGGATGATTTTGGGTATATTTCAAGCTATTACCCGTCACAGGTTTTCAGTTTTACTCTCAGGCCTCGAGAAGTTGACGAGAAACTCGTGCCCGGCGATTATGATGGCGATGGAAGGGCCGACGTGGCGGTTTGGCGTGGCTCGGACGGGAGATTCACCTACTGGAAGAGTTCGAATAACCAGGAAGAGGTGGTCACTTACTGGGGTGGTATCGCTTATGGAGACTTCCCGGCGCCAGGCGACTATGACGGCGACGGTAAAACTGACATCGCGATCTACCGAACCTCTGATGGAAATTGGTGGATAATAAGATCCAGTAATGGTTCGTCTTACTTCCTTAATTGGGGAATTGCCACCGACATCCCGGTTCCGGCGGATTACGATGGGGACGGTAAAACGGACCTCGCCGTTGTCAGGCCTTCGGAGGGGGTTTGGTATACGCTCGAAAGCGGCAATAACAACGCATACCGAGGTTATAGTGGCCCGACGCTTGGTACGAACGACCAACCCGTACCGGCGGACTACGACGGTGATGGAAGGATCGATTTTGCCGTGTGGTTCCCGGCGACAGGCGAATGGTCTATCGGAGACGGTAAAACGCTTGCAACCCGAATCGAGTATTTTGGTCGGGATAGTGGTGTTCCTGTTGCTTCGATGAACGTTTTTCGTCCGTAGGTTGATACCACTTAAAGGGTGCCTGCTGGAGGGGCACCCCGCAAAAGGAAAGTATGAGAAAAGTCACAATAATTAGCCTTGTTTCAATTTCATTGATCACATTTGGTTTGGTGGGCTCATTGTTATGGTTATCAAATTCCCATCCGGTCGAAGCGCAGGTGATCATTTCAGAGGATCAAAAACAGAAGGAGGCGCGGGATAGATCGATTCCTTCCGACAAGTTGGACCGAATCAGAAAGGAGACCGCCGCTGTCCATGCCGCGATTCTCAGCCTGATGGCAGACAAGTATAAGAAATTCGACCTGAAGCAAGATCATGTGTCGGATCCTGAGAACCATGGGATTGGTCGACGAGGAGAGACATCGATTCGTTTCAACTGGAAGCGGGGTGACACCCGGCTAGGGATGCAGATTTCGATTACGTTCAATCCCGAAGAGGCCGAAAAACTTCACCTAATGAAATTGAACGGAATTGCAATGGGCGAGGGGTTTCAAGCCCCTGAACTTTTCGGAAAAGACTCAGTTATTATCAAAAACGTTAACTTCAACAAATCGATGACATGGGTCGCCCACCATTTCCGAAAAGGACGATTGTTGGTTAGCAGTAATCTTCAGAACGCCTTTCGCTCAAACATCGAAAACGAAAGAGAACTTTTGAAAATCATGGAAGCGATCTATCCATTACTAATCGCGAAAGAGGACTTTGACGACGTTTAGGAGGTCAGACCGGTGAGAGAAGCGGGCGCGGCAAACTAAATTCTGCCTGTAAGCTTTTCAACCACCAGGACCACGCCGTAGGTAAGGGTTGCTATTAGTCCTGCCATCGGGATCGTTAGAATCCAGGCCCAGACGATGCGGCCGGCGACGCCCCATTTGACGGCGGAGAAGCGTTTGGCGGAGCCGACGCCGACGATGGAGCCGGTGATGGTGTGAGTTGTCGATACCGGAATGCCGAAGGCGGTGGCACCGAATAAGGTCATAGCTCCCGCTGTCTCGGCACAGAAGCCGCCGACCGGTTGGAGCTTGACAATCTTTGTGCCCATCGTTTTTACGATCCGCCATCCACCCGACAGAGTACCCAGAGCGATCGCTGCACACGCGGCGATCTCTACCCAAAGCGGCACATCGGGGAGTTTACCTCCGGCTTGCATCGGCAAAAATCCGCCGGCGACAAGAGCGATCGTAATGATGCCCATCGTTTTTTGGGCATCGTTGCCGCCGTGGCCCAGGCTGTAGGCGGCGGCCGAGAAAAGCTGTCCAACGCGAAAAATACGATCCACTTTTCGCACGGAAACCCGATGGAAGATCCAGTATACGGAAACCATCAAGATGAAACCGAGGACCAATCCGAGCATCGGTGAAAGCACGATGAACGCGAGCGTCTTGATCCAGCCTTCAGCCTTAAGTACGGAGAGAGCACCCGCGAAACTGCCTGCTTGATATATATACGCGGTTAGTGCGGCACCCGCGTATGCACCGACAAGAGCGTGCGAACTCGACGTTGGGAGTCCGAGATACCAGGTGATCAGATTCCAGATGATCGCCCCGATCACGCCTGCCAGCAATACGTACAATCGGGTTGATTCGCTAAAGATCGAGATGTCTACAAGATCGCCGCCAACCGTTTTTGCCACAGCAGTTCCAAAAACTATCACGGCGATGAAGTTGAAGAACGCAGCCATCGCGACAGCCGCTCCCGGGCTGAGCACGCGGGTCGCGACGACCGTGGCGATCGAGTTTGCGGCGTCGTGAAATCCGTTTACGTAATCGAAGAACAGAGCGACGACAACGATCAGAACGACCAGGCCTAAGGCTGCGGTTTGTCCTTCCATACCTAGTTATGCTTGAGGACTATGCTCTCGATGATATTGGCGACGCTTTCGGCTCTGTCGGTCGCGTTTTCAAGTATCTCGTACAGCTCTTTTAGTTTGATCACCAGTATCGGGTCGGTCGCCTCCTTGAAAAGCTTACCGATCGCCTGAAAATAGACGTCGTCCGCTTCGTTTTCGAGGCGATGGATCTCGACGAAGTGCTGGTTGATACCGGTCGGCTTTGCGAGGATGGCTACCGCTTTCCTGATCTGAATGCCCATATCGCGGATGATCCGCGCAAGCTGTTTCGCCTCGGCGCTATATTCGCGGATGTCGTACATTGCGATCGCCCGGGCTCCGGCGTCGATGTAGTCGCAAATATCGTCGAGAGCGACCGCGAGTGTGTATATATCCTCACGATCGAAAGGCGTGATGAACGACTTATTGAGTTTGGTCGTTACTTCATGCGTCAGCGAGTCGCAGGCATGCTCCACGTCCTTGATTCGTTTAGTAAACGAGGCAAGGTCGGAGCCGTCGGCTGCCAGCATCTCCATTAAGAGAGCGGAGGCCTCTTCGATCTTTCCCGCGATTTCCGTGAAGAGTGTGAAGTATGCGTCTTCACGCGGCAATAAGCTAAAAGCCATGTGTTATGTGCGGTATCTCCGAAAGAATTGAACGGAACCCGACTAGAATAATGCCGAAAGAGGATTTCTGAAAAGTGCTCTTTCCGTTTTTTGTGGTTTTTGTGGTTATCCTTAAACGCCAAAACCACAGAAAACACAGAAAAATACAGGAAAAACACAGAACAAACTGGATCCGGATCTCGTCCACGAAAGACACGAAATAAGAAATAAAACCCCGGAAAACGTCGCAATATTTGTTAGATAAGGCGGCTGTGTTTGATGAACGCGGCCTCGCGAAGGTATACGTTCAGCTCGCAGATGTCCTTTACATAGTCCCCGATGCGTTCGAGATGCTTGGCGACGAACAGCAGATGAGCGGCACCTGTCGTTACCGACGGGTCGTCGACCATCATCTCTAAAAGCTGGTTAAATACGCGTTTGTAGCTCTTGTCGATCTCCTTGTCCCGCTCAATGATGTCGCGAGAAAGCTGCGAGTCTTCGTTGGTAAATGCATCGAGGGCTGACCGGAGCATCTCGGTCGCGGTCTGAGCCATGATCGGGAAATCGACGTAATTTTTGACGAGCGGCTCGATGTTGATGATCAACGCGGCCTCGGCAATGCTGCCCGCGTGGTCCGCAATGCGTTCGAGGATCGGCGTGATCTTGGCTACTGAGATCACGAAACGCAGATCGTGCGCCGCCGGGTGCTGAAGTGCGAGGATCTCGATCGACAACCGGTCGATCTCAAGCTCCATTTGGTCGATGGCCTTTTCCTCTTCCAGCACCTGTTTCGCAAGCTCGCTATCGCGCTCTACCAGCGACTGCATCGCCCGCTGGACCGCCGATTCCGTCGCGCCGCCGAGCAGCAGGATCTTGTCCCGCAGCACGTCCAATTGTTGATCTATGATCCGATCCATTTGATTTCATTCCGAGGCGGAAACGCGAGTGTGAACGAGCGTGCTTCGGGCGCTTTGAACGCCGATCTACTTTTATAGTCTCGACTAGCACGCTCCCTAACGGTCGCGTTTCCGCCTGATTTCAAAAACTACGTATTCTAACAACAATCCCTAACCGAATCTACCCGTGATATAGTCCTCGGTCATTTTCTGATCCGGATTCTGGAACATTTTCTCGGTCTTGTTGTATTCGACAAGTTTGCCCAGCATAAAGAAGGCCGTCCGGTCCGATACGCGCGACGCCTGATGCATATTGTGCGTCACGATGACGATCGTGTATTCGCGTTTGAGTTCGACGACGAGTTCTTCGATCTTTTGCGTCGCGATCGGGTCGAGTGCGGACGCCGGTTCGTCCATCAGGATGACCTCCGGCTGAACGGCCAGAGCGCGAGCGATACACAGACGCTGCTGCTGTCCGCCGGAGAGTCCGAAGGCCGACGTGTTCAAACGATCCTTAACTTCATTCCACAACGCCGCGTCGTGAAGAGCCTTTTCAACGCGGTCGTTCAAATCTGTCTTGCTCGTGTGGATGCCGTTGATCTTTATGCCGTAAGCGACATTTTCGAAGATCGACTTGGGGAAGGGATTCGATTTCTGAAAGACCATTCCGACCTTTCGCCGCAGAGCTACGACATCGGTTCCCGGCGCATAGATATTCTCGCCGTCGACCATTACACCGCCATCGACTCGCGCGATCGGGATCGTGTCGTTCATCCGATTGAGCGTGCGAAGAAACGTCGATTTGCCACAGCCTGACGGCCCGATAAACGCGACAACCTCGCGCTCCGGCACCTCGAGCGAGATATCGTACAAGGCCTGAGCCTTGCCGTAGAAAAAATTCAGATTTGAGACGCTGATCTTGTTTTCCATCGATCTCGGGCGGGCGGTTAATACCGCCGCTTCGTCACGGTTCTCACCAAAACATTTATTATCAATATCGTGCCGACGAGTATAAGCGTCGCGGCCCACGCCATCGCGTGCTCGACCTCGAACGGGCCGGTCGCGTAATTAAATATCTGCACGGTCAGCGACGACATCGGCTGGTCGAGATAGTAATTGTAAAAACGGCTGTTGAGTGCCGTAAACAGCAAGGGAGCGGTCTCGCCGGTGACGCGAGCGACAGCCAGCATCGCGCCTGTTGCGATCCCCGATGCCGCAGCGGGAAGCACAATGTTCCACGCCACACGCCATTGTGGTGCACCGAGTGCCAGGGCTCCTTCTCGCATCGCATTCGGTACGAGGCGGATCATTTCTTCGGTGGTTCTTGCGACGATGGGGATCATTATTACCGCAAGGGCAATGCCGCCGGCGAGTCCTGATTGCCTGCCCATTGGCAGTACGACGACAGTATAGATAAAGATGCCGATGATGATCGACGGAATGCCGATCAACGTATCAGCCACGAAGCGGACCGTGTTGCCGTACCAATTTCTGCCGTACTCCGCGAGATAGACTCCCGCCGCGATCCCGACGGGCATTCCGATTACGGCCGCAAGCAGCGTCATGATCGCTGAACCGAGGATCGAGTTTCCGATGCCGCCGCCTTCGCCAACAGGTTTGGGTGTGTCGGTCAAAAACTGAAAGCTGATCGACGAAAATCCACGGATCGCGATATAGCCGATGATCAAAAGCAGGAGGGCCGTGACGAACACCGCGCACGACGCTGTTAGGCTCGTCATTACAGTATTGACCAGCCGCCGGTTCCTGTCTTTTGGAGTCGCTGTTATCGCCATTGCTTATGCCGCCTTAACGTTGCGTCTAGCCACTCCCATTATTAAAAGTTTCGCGAATGCGTTGACCACGAAGGTTACGAGAAACAGTACGAGGCCGATCTCGATCAGCGCGCTCAGATATGTTTTATCGGTTGCCTCGGCAAAGTTTGCCGCGAGCAACGAAGCGATCGTGTTGGCCGGTTCGAAAAGCGATGCTGAGATCTGCGGAGAGTTTCCGATCACCATCGTGACCGCCATCGTCTCGCCGATCGCTCGGCCGAGTCCGAGCACCACCGCTCCGGCGATTCCCGACGCTGCGTTGCCGAGCACGATCATCGTCGTCTCCCATTTTGTCGCCCCAAGGGCGAGTGCCGCTTCACGCTGCGTCGTAGGAACCGCTTCGAGAACATCGCGAACTACCGCGGTAATTATCGGCGTGATCATCAGCGAGAGAATGATGCCGCCGGTCAGCATCCCGATCCCGGTGACGCGGCCTTGGAACAGCGGGATGAAACCGAGCGTGTCCTGCAGAACCGGCCCGAGATATTCGCGAATGAACGGAGCCAGTACGAAGATCCCCCAGAGGCCGTAAACGACCGACGGGATCGCCGCGAGCAGCTCGACCATGAACGCTATCGGCTTTGCGACGCCCTTCGGAGCTTGTTCGACGAGAAATATCGCGATGCCGAGTGAGATCGGGACGGAGATGATCAGCGCGAGGATCGACGAGACGACGGTTCCGTAGATAAACGGCAACGCCCCGAACTCTTCCTGGGCCGGCTTCCATTCGGTGCCAAACAGAAATCCGATACCGAACCGTTCGATCGTCGGCATCGAATTCTGCAGCATCATCACGAAGATGCCCGCGACGATGAGCAAAATGCTCGTCGCCGCGAGTAGCAGAACAGTTCGAAATATCTTGTCGCCGATGGCGCCGGTCTGTGCCAAGTTATTGCCTCGTTATTGCCTTAGCGCTTTCCCGCCGCCCGTCATCGAGTTGATCTTCGCTTCTGCCTTCTTTACTACGTCCGCCGGGAGCGAAGCGTAGTGCAGGTCTTTGGCAAACTTCTCACCGTCGTGGATCGCCCACCAGAGGAAATCAGCGATCGCTTTTCCTTTCACGGCGTCAGTCTGTTCCTTGTAGACAAGAATGTAGGTGTAGCTCGCGATCGGGTACGACGTGGCTCCGTCGGCATCCGTTATCTGCGTACGCAGGTCGGCCGGCATCGACGCCACCGATCCCGCCGCCGCAGCCGATACGCTGTCAAGCGATGCTTCGACGAACTCTCCTGCTTTATTCTTGATCAATGCGGTCGGCAGCGAGTTGGCCTTTGCAAAGGTCAGTTCGACGTAGCCGATCGAATTCGGCGTCTGTTTCACCTGGCCCATCACCCCGTCGTTACCTTTGGCTCCAACTCCGACGCCCGTGATCCAGCTCGGCTGTTTGTTCATCCCCACCTTTGATTTCCAGTCGGGCGATACCTTTGAAAGAAAGTCCGTGAATACCGCCGACGTGCCGCTTGAATCAGCTCGATAGACTGGGAGGATGTCCTGATCGGGAAGCGTTACGTTCGGGTTATCTTTCTTCAAGCGCTCATCATTCCACTTCTTGATGTTGCCGAGGTAAATGTCGGAGATATTTTGGCCGGTAAGTTTCAGCGGCTCTTTGACGCCTTCGAGATTGTAGGTGATAACTACTGCCCCGAGTACGGTCGGAATGTGAAGTACTTCGCTTTCGGCCGACTTCAGATCTTCATCGCTCATCGGGTCATCCGACGCGCCAAAATCCGCGGTTTTGGCGAGAAGTGCCTTTTGACCAGCACCTGATCCGGTAGCCTGATAGTCAATTCGGATAGTCGGATTGGCCTTGCCGAATTCGCTCACCCATTTCTCGTATATCGGTTTAGGAAAACTTGCACCTGATCCCTGCAATTGCAGAGTCCCGCCGGGAGCGGTCGTTCCCGGGCCTTCACCCAATTTCTGTCCGCTGCAGCCGAATGCAAAGAGTACCGAGCCGGTCAAAAGTAATGCTATTAAATTCTTTCTTCTTAAAAAGTTACTGTTCATTGCACCTCTCCGAAGGCCTGATTATAGGGAATCTCAGCCTTGAAAAAGTTAAATTACAATTAAATCAACCGAAGGCTGAAGTCGGCGCAAAGGAGATTTAACATCCCGTTAACACCGAAGTAACACGCGAGTAATAGCATTCTTGGTTCACACGCCATGCGGACCTCTTATGGACCTCGTAAATGATCTCAGCAGCGACGTTGCCCTGGCGGTTTTTGTCGAGGGCCGATTGAGGCAGAAACTCGAAGGCCGGGATGCGAAATCGTTTATCGCGCTCGTCGAGGCGGAGCTAAGCCGGATCGGTGCCGATGAGGACGATCGAGAGCGTACGGATTCGATCTCCGCCACGCTATCTCACTGAAAACAATACCGGTTAGCTCGCAAGTCACTCAATCCCTGCCACTCGCATTAAAAGGTGATATTCTAGTCTTCCCGATATTGGTCTAGCGATTGCTTGAATGATCGCAGCGAGGGTCTAAACCCTCAACTATCTTTGGAGGGTTGTAATGAAACAATACAGATTTGGCAGACAACTGGCTGTAGCTTTCTCGCTTTGGGCAGTGCTTCTGCTTCCGTTTTCGGCGATCGCACAGACGACTGTGAAGATGCCGAAGAACAAGTACAAGGTTCAGGATGACGTGAAGATCGGTTCTGATGCTTCGCGACAGGTCGAACAGCAGTTTCCGATCCTGCACGACCGACCGACCCAGGCTTACGTCGAGCGCGTCGGTGAGCGGCTTGTCGCCGCGATCCCGCCGCAGTTTCAGCAGCCGGCATTCGACTATAAGTTCGAGGTTGTGAATGCGCGTGATATCAACGCCTTCGCACTTCCCGGCGGCCCGATGTACGTCAACCGCGGAATGATCGAGGCGGCAAAGAACGAAGGCGAGATGGCCGGTGTGATGGCGCACGAGATCAGCCACGTTGCTCTGCGTCATGCGACGGCTCAGCAAACCAAACTTAACAGTCCGCTCAACCAGATCCTTGGCATAGGTGCAATTCTCGGCGGAGCGATCCTGGGCGGCGGTACCGGTGCGGAGCTTGGCCAGATGATCGTCGCGGGCAGTTTTCTTCGGTACAGCCGCGATTATGAAACGCAGGCCGACATTCTTGGTGCTCGGATAATGGCGGACGCGGGATACGATCCGCGAGATCTGGCCAATATGTTCAAGACGATCGCAGGTGAAGGCGGCGGCCGCGGGCCTGAATGGCTGAGCAGCCACCCGGATCCGGGCAATCGATATCAGAAGATCAATCAGGAAGCGAATTACCTGAATGTCTCGCGGAATCCGATCAAGGTCACGCAGGAGTTTTCGAGAACTCAGGAACGGCTGCGAGCGATGCCGCGGGCGAAGTCGATGGCCGAGATCGAGAAGGACGTGAAGTCGGGCAACACCACAAGTCCGACCGCGAACGGCCGCTACACCAATAACGTGCCGTATCCGTCCACGCGCTATCGCACGTACAGGAGCGGTAACTGGATACAAATGAATGTCCCGACCAACTGGGAAGAATTCTCGGGCCAAAGCGACGTGACATTCTCACCACAGGGCGCATACGGCGATCAGGGCATCACGCACGGAGCAATGGTTGGGCTGGCCAAGACGCGGGGTGGATCGTTCGATCAGGCAACACGGGACTATGTTGAAGGGTTGGTGCAATCCAATTCTTACCTACGACAGCAGGGCGGGTTTACGCGGACGACTGTCGCGGGACGACAGTCTTATATGACCACGCTTAGCGGGCGATCACCAGTTACCGGCCGCAATGAGACCGTGACGGTCTACACCGTCCCGATGCGTAGCGGTGATCTCTTATACATCGCTGCGGTCGCTCCGTCGGACGATGCCTACCGATACAATTCCGCATTCCGGACGATGATCAGGTCGGTTCGTCTCAACGACCAGTAAATGTCACAGTTTCTTATCTACGGAGCCAACGGCTACACGGGTGAACTCATCACCCGCGTAGCCGTTGAGCGCGGCCTGAAGCCGATCATCGCCGGTCGCAATGAAGCGGCGATCAAGTCGCTTGCGGAAAAGCACGGGCTCGAATATCGGGTGTTCTCGATCGACGAAACCGCCAAACTCGACGCTGCTCTAAACGAGGTTGCGACCGTTATCCACTGCGCCGGGCCGTTCTCGCTGACATCGCGGCAAATGGGTGAAGCGTGCTTGCGGACCAAAACTCACTACACGGACATCACCGGCGAGATCGCCGTTTTCGAAGCCTGCGCGCTTGCAGATCAGAAGGCTAAGGATGCGGGAATAATGATAATGCCCGGCGTCGGTTTCGATGTTGTCCCGAGCGATTGTCTCGCGAAGCATCTGATGGATCGCCTGCCGTCCGCGACTCATCTCACGCTCGGCTGGTACGGCATGGGCCGGATGTCTCACGGCACTCAGGCGACGATGACGATGAACGTCGGCAAGGGGGGAGCCGTCCGGCGTGACGGAAAGATAATGTCAGTACCGGCAGCCTGGCGAACGCGTGAGATAGATTTCGGCAATGGCCTCGTCAAGACGGCCGTGACGATTCCGTGGGGCGATGTTTCGACCGCATATCACTCAACCGGTACCCCCAATATCGAGGTTTACACGGTTGCACCTGCATCTGCGATCAAGGCAATGAAGATGAGCCGGTACCTCGGATGGCTGATGGCGACCGGCCCGGTGCAAAAGTATTTGCAGTCCAAGATCAAACCCGGCGGGCCCTCCGACGAAGAACGGGCGAAAGGTAAGACTCTGCTCTGGGGCGAAACGACCGATGATGCCGGCAATCGTGTCGAGTCACGAATGCAGTGCCCCGAAGGCTACACCACGACCGCCCTGGCGGCGCTCAACATTACCGAAAAGATCATCGCCGGCAATTTCACCCCCGGCT
>DAIOWA010000040.1:0-10941 GCA_036758705.1 Pyrinomonadaceae bacterium
GTGCTGAGCCGCAACTATGACCTTCTGAAGGCTTATCTGATGCTCTCCGGCGAGTACAAAACGCGAGCCGAGTCGAGCCACCTTTCGACCGCCTTAGCCGACCTTTGGGTTGCCGACGCAAAGGTGCCGCCGGATATGAAGCTGATCGCCCAGCAACAGCTGGAGTTCTGGTCGAAGCAGGTCGATCGGGACGATGCCGACGTTCAGTTTCCGCGGATCAATTTGAATGGCAAGCTTGTCGACGACACGCGCAAAAAACTTCAAGCGTTCCCCGCCAAGTATCGTTACTTGAGCCGCAAGGTTACCGAGATCTCGAAAGAGATCGATGAAAGTATCGGCAAGACGACCGCCGAACGAATGCTGACTGACAAAGGTGCGGACCCGACCTTTATCGAGAGCAATTACACTGTTCCCTCGGCATACACGCGACCCGGTTACGAGAAGATGAAGATCGCGATCCTCGAGGCCAGCGTGAAACTCAGCGAGGACGATTGGGTGATGGGCGAGCAGGGCAAATCGGCCGTTGCCAGCGCTACTGACACCAACGATATTCAGGAGCGGTATTACAAGGATTATGCCGATCATTGGGCCGCCTTCGTAAAAAACACCAACGTCAAGCCGTACAAAAATAAAGAGGACGCGGCAAATGCGTTGCTCTCCTTCTCATCCGCCAACTCGCCAATAAAAGCTCTGGCGGAAGAGATCAAGCGGAACACGTACCTGTCCGCTCAGGACGAGCAAGGCTGGTTCGATTGGATCAAGAGCAAACTATTCAAGAAGAAGGCTGCTGAAGCTCCCGACACTCAGCCTGAGAAAGATTTCCGGGCACTCGTCGCTTTCATCGGCGAAGGCGAGAAGGCTCCGATCGAGACCTACCGCACGCAACTTGGAAATGTTCACAAGAGCATCGCCGGACTGTCCGATGCGAAGCTCAAGGAAGCCGGCGCCGAGATGGCAAAAGACGGCGATCCGCTCAAGCTTCGCCAGCGCGAGACTGCGATCACTGCTTTGTTAGCACCTTTCAACGAAACGACTCCGGGACAAGGTGTAGCCGCCTTCTTAATGCAGCCGATCGATAATCTGAAGGCCCTGCTCGGTGCGGGTGTTAAGGACCAGGTCGGTAGGTCGTGGACGCAGGAGATATTGCCCGCCGCGAACGATGTGGCGAAAGGCTTCCCGTTCGAGGACGGTACGTCTGAAGCTGACCTCGCGAAACTCACAGCGTTCCTCAACCCGAACGACGGTAAGTTCACCGTCTTTTATAAGGAGAAGCTTGGCACCTTCTTCGAAGAAGCCGACGGCAAGGTAAAGGTAAAAGAAGGCGCTCCGGTGCAGTTCAACGACGAATTCGTTGCGTATGTAAACAGTGCTCTCGCACTTCAAAAGGCGCTCTTCGGCTCAAATCCGACTCCGAAATTTGAGTACGAATTTACGATCAAACCGGGTGCCGGCACGCTGATCGAAGTAAATATCGACGGCCAGAAAGTTACGTCCGAAGGCACCGGTTCGATCAAGGGTACCTTCCCCGCGGCCGGCTCCGCTGAAACCGGCGTGATAGTTAAGCAAGTTTCGGACTCCGCTCCGGCGGCTCCCTCGGCAAACTCGAACACTTCCGCTCCGGCTGCAAGCTCAACCTCGGCGTCAGGTCCGCTGACGTTCCCGGGTAATTGGGGCCTGTTCCGGTTCGTCGAAGCCGGCAATCCCCAGAAACAGGATGGCGGATATTCATTGACCTATTCGGTCAGCGGTAAATCGTTGTCGGCCACGATCAAACCGAGCGGCGGAGACCCGTTCGACAAGGCCCTTTTCAGAAATCTGAAGGCTCCGCAGACGATTGTTAAGTGAGAATATTATGGAAGCAGCAAAACTGAAACTTGACGAAAGCGACCTCGCCGGAGCGATTGCCGCTGCCATAGAGACCGTGAAAAAACAGCCGACCAATGTCTCGGCTCGCACATTCCTGTTCGAACTTTCCTGCTTTTCGGGTGACTGGGACCGTGCCGAGAAACAGCTCGACGCGATCGGCCACCAAGATCCAAATGCAGGCATCGGCACGCTCATCTACCGACAGAATTTCAAGTGCGAGCGTGACCGGGCAAATCTTTTCGCCCACAGTACGAGGCCCGAATTCATAGGCGGCGTACCCGAATACGTCGAAGACCTTTTAAGAGCGAACGACCTTGTACGTCAAGGCAAGACTGCCGAAGGACGTGAGTTGCTCGACAAGGTCGAAGAAGAACGTCCCGCCTATTCGGTGACGATCAACGGCGAGAATTACGACGATTTTCGTGACTACAACGATCTCACGATGTGTGTCTTCGAGACATTTGTTAAGGACAGTTATATATGGCTTCCGTTCGATCAGATCGTGTCGATCGAATTTCTTGAAAGAAAGTCCCTGCGCGATATCTATTGGCCACAGGCACAAGTGGAATTGACCAATGGTACAGCCGGCGAGATGTTCCTCCCATCGCTCTACGCGAACTCGTGGAAGAACGATGACGACCAGGTTCGCCTCGGCCGAACGGTCGACTGGCGTGATCTTGGTGACGAAGTGTTTGTAGGTGAAGGTTCGCGCCTGTTCTGGGCGGACGCTAAGGACATCCCGGCTCTCGACGTTAAGACGATAACGTTTAACCGAGATTAACGTAGCACAAGTTTTGTTTGTGCTTTTTTGTGGTTTTCGGCTAGAATGTTGGCGTTCCCGAAAACTAAGCCCTTTTTACGCAGAATTTAGTTATTTAGGAGTGCGTTTTGATGAGTGAAGAACTCCAAAATCCGCCCGTCATCGATCTTGAGGCGCTGCTTCAACCGATCTCGGAGGAATCACCGTCCGGGGAAGACCTGCGCTATTCGGGAATTTACGATGAGATCCGCGAGGCTCGCCGGGCCGACGAGGATATCGCCCAGGGAGACTGGCAATCGGAGTTGAAGGTTGCTGACTATAACAAGGTGATCGACCTCGCCATCCCGGCTCTTACCTCCCGGTCCAAGGATATTCAGATAGCCGCATGGTTGTCGGAATCGCTCGTAAAGCGGCACGGGTTCATTGGCCTTCGTGATGCAATAAAGCTTCTTGCGGGGCTCCAGGAGAATTTTTGGGATACGCTCTTCCCCGAGATCGATGAAGGCGACATGGAAAACCGTGCGAACGCCATCTCGTGGGTCGATACCTACGTAAGCCTCGCGGCAAAGGGTGTCGCTATTACGGGCGGCGAAGGATACAGCTTTCTCGACTGGGAAGACTCGAAAGTGTTCGACTTTCCTGAAGACATCGAAAATTTGGAATCCGCTGAGAAGCAGCGGATCACGAACCTAAAGGCACAAGCGGAAAGGCAACGCCGCGTCACCGCCGATATGTGGCGCAAAGAGCGAGTAAATACCCGCCGGGCGTCGATGGAGGCGACCAATGGTCAGATCGATGAATGTTGGCTGGCTTTGGCGGATCTGAACCGGGTCATCGAAGAAAAGTTCGAGCGAAACCAGATGCCTGGCCTTACGAACTTTAAAAAGTCGTTCGACCAGGTTCACGATCAAGTCAAGCAGATCTTAGCGGAAAAACGCGCCGAAGAACCCGACGAGATTACCGCGGAAGGCGAAGAAGCAGGAGTCGATGCCGAAGGAAATCCGGTCCAGAGCGGCTCAGCCGGATCCGGTTCCGGAGCGATCCAGGGCCGCACCGAGGCTCTTCGCCGGCTTGACGAGATCGCATCGTTCTTCAAGCGCACGGAGCCGCACAGCCCGGTCGCGTACTTGGTTCAAAGAGCTGTGAAATGGGGCAATATGCCGCTCGATAGTTGGCTGCAGGAAGTAATAAAGGACCAGTCGGTACTGTACCAGCTAAAGGAGACTTTGGGCGTCGGAGCGTCGGGAGAATCGACGAGCGAAGAATATTCCTAGGCTATTTGATGGCGTCGTCGCAGGTGCCGAAAGTATTAGGATACTGGATTAATTAAAAAGGAGAAAACAAATGCCGAAAAGAGAAAGCGTACAACAAAAGATCTCACGCATCCGACCGCCGCGTGTGCATATCACTTACGATGTCGAAACTGGCGGAGCGATCGAGATGAAGGAACTTCCGTTCGTTCTGGGAGTTCTGGGCGACTATTCCGGTAAGCCCGAAGAAGCCCTTCCCGGTATAAAGAATCGCAAGTTTGTTGAGATCGACCGTGACAATTTCGATCAGGTTCTGGCGGGAATGAAGCCGAGGCTTGCGTTTACCACCGAAAACAAACTGCAGGACGACGGCAGTAAGGTTGGTGTCGAGCTAAAGTTCAACAGCATGGAAGACTTTGAGCCGGACAACGTCGTTCAGCAGGTCGAACCGCTTCGCAAACTTGTCGAAGCCCGGCAAAAGCTATCGGATCTTCTTTCGAAAATGGACGGAAATGACAAGCTCGAATCAATTCTCAACGATCTGATCGCGGATCAAGGCAAACAAAAGGAACTAAGCTCGCAGCTCGGTATCGACGCAAAGGAGTAATCTAATGGCAGAAAAGAAAGCACAGGAAGCCGCAGCGCAAACGGCTGAAGCAACAGAAGAAGTTAGTCTCCTCGACCAGATATTGACCGAGGGCAAACTCGCCCGCGACGAGTTCCAGAAGGAAAGGGCAAAGGATATGATCTCCGAGTTCGTCAGCTCGGTGATGGCCGGTGAGTTGACCATGTCCAAGAATATGGACCTCACCATCAACTCGCGTATTGCAGAGATCGACCGCCTGCTTACCGCGCAGCTCAACGAGATCATGCACCACGAGGACTTTCAAAAGCTCGAAGGTTCATGGCGCGGGTTGAACCAGTTGGTGATGAACACGGAAACCAGTACGATGCTGAAGATCCGTGTGATGAACGTCAACAAGAAAGATCTGTTGAAGGATCTCGAGAAAGCTATCGAATTCGATCAGTCGGCTCTCTTCAAGAAGATCTACGAGGAAGAGTACGGCACGTTCGGCGGTGCTCCGTACGGAGCATTGATCGGCGACTATGAATTCGGCAACCATCCGCAGGATATGGCGTTGCTGGAAAAGGTCTCGCAGGTTGCGGCGGCGGCTCACGCTCCGTTCCTGAGTGCGGCCTCGCCGGATATGTTCGGCTGGGAAACTTTCAACGAGATGACCGATGTCCGCGACATCTCGAAGATCTTCGACCGAACGGAATACGCAAAATGGCGAAGCTTCCGCGATTCTGAGGATTCGCGTTACGTTGGCCTTACCCTTCCGCACACCCTCGGACGTGAGCCCTATGGAGCTGCAACGCGTCCGACTGAAACGTTCCGTTTTGAGGAAGACGTTGATGGAAAGGACCACAAAAAGTACCTTTGGACAAACGCGGCCTATTCTCTCGGCACTCGCCTGACCGAGGCGTTCGCAATGCACGGTTGGTGCGTCGCGATCCGCGGCGTCGAAGGCGGCGGATTGGTGGACAGCCTTCCGACGCATACCTTCGCAACGGATGAAGGCGAGGTCGCACTCAAGTGTCCGACCGAGGTCGCTATCACCGATCGTCGCGAGAAGGAGTTCTCGGACAACGGCTTCATCCCGCTAGTGCATTGTAAGGGAACCGATTACGCCGCATTTTTCGCCACGCAGTCCGCTAACAAGGCGAAAAAGTATGATACCGACGCGGCGAATGCCAATGCTCGGCTTTCGACACAGCTTCAGTACATATTTGCGACCAGCCGTTTCGCCCATTACTTAAAGTCGATGGTGCGCGACAAGATCGGAAGCTATATGTCACGTGAGGAAGCAACGCAATTCCTTAATCGCTGGATCAATAATTACGTTCTTGCGAACGACGTTGCCCCAGCCTCAATGAAGGCGAAGTATCCGCTGCGGGAAGCCCGTGTGGACGTTGCTGAGATCCCGGGCAAGCCCGGCTGTTATCGTGCAGTCGCATTCTTGCGGCCGCATTTCCAGCTCGACGAATTGTCGGTCTCACTTCGACTCGTCGCTGAGCTGCCGCCTCCCGCGAAATAGTCCGATCCAAGGGTGGAGGATTTGTAGTTTGCATTCGCAAAAGCTTTCGGCTCGGTCGTCTTATATACGTAAGCAGGTTGGAACCTGCGAGCGGGCCGAAAGCTCGATACTACGATGGCTGTTTTGCCTCATCGCGAAACATTGAAATTTAACGAAAATAACTCATAAAGGAGAAACCTACAATGGCGGCAGATTATTACTTGAAGATTGGCGATATCAAAGGTGAGGTCATGGTTAAAACCGACGGCCTCGAAGGAACCATGCAGATCCAAAACTGGTCTTGGGGAGAATCGAACCAGAGTTCGTGGACAGCCGGTAAAGGTCTCAGCGGTGGTAAGGTGCACTTCAGCTCCTTCAACTTCGGGATCGTTCAGGGACAAGCGTCGGCAGACCTGATCAGACATTGTGCCGTAGGCACACACTTTGCTTCGGCCAAGCTCACGTGTCGAAAGTCGACCGGTGACGAAACACCCAAGCCGTTTCTTGAGATCGAGTTCAACGACCTTGTCATTGAATCGTACCAGACCAGCGGCAGCGGCGGCCCGGACATCTTTGACTCCTGCTCGTTCGCGTTTACGAAGGTTACATACACCTACAAGACGCAGGATCAGGATGGAAACGTCGCGGTATCGAACACGATGACCTACGACACCAAGGCAGTCGAAGGCAAGGCTGCATAAGATTCGGTTCGGAAATAGTTCCACATCGAACTGATTGTCTGCCGCCCCGTGAAGGGCGGCAGACATTTTTGGCTATTTTCAGCCAGGTCGCGAAATACGTCAGAGGTCCGGTATGGCAAGATCCAATAACGAAATTCGGGTATCGCTGTCCGTTCTGGATCGCCTTGTCGACTACGAACCGCGTGAGTCGCGGGAATCTCCGCGTTCTCACACAGCGTCTATAAAAGAGCTCAAACGCTCCGTCCTTCGCGACGTAGAGTGGCTGCTAAACACCCGTCTCGGGTACGAGGTGCCTGATGATCTGGAAGAGACAAAGAGGTCGGTTGTTTGTTACGGCCTTCCGGATTTTACGGCTCTCAGCATAGCCAACAGCAACGAGTTGTCGAAGTTGTCGGACGATATCAAGGATACGATCACATTCTTCGAGCCTCGTTTTATAGATCTGGCGATCATTTTCGAGCCGATCTCAAACACCGACAGGCAGATCAGGTTTCGGATCGAGGCGCGTCTTGATACCGAACCCAGTCCTGAACCGATCTTGTTCGATACGGTATTGAATTCGGGCACCGGGGGTTTTTCGGTCACCGAGAGCTAGCCCAATAACAAGATCGAGAAGTATTACGGCATTCACCCAAAACTTGAATTGGGTACCAGGGCATAGCGGCTAACGCCAACTGGGATCCGAGTCCGCACTTTGTCACCTGAACTATGCGAGATGAGCTTTTAGGATATTACGAGCGAGAGCTGATATTTCTCCGCCGAATGGGCGCGGAGTTTTCACGCAAATATCCAAAGATCGCCGCACGTCTTCAGATCGAAGAAGAAAAGATCGAAGATCCGCACGTCGAGCGAATGATCGAGGCCTTCGCGTTCCTGAGCGCACGTGTCGGCCTAAAGCTTGACGACGAACTTCCGGAGATAACGGAGTCGTTCATAAACGTACTCTATCCGCATTATCTTTCTCCGATCCCGTCGATGGCGATCGCTCAATTCTCTGCCGGTTCGCCCAAGGACAAACTTTCTGTTGTTCAAACACTCGGGCGGCAGGCCCGGCTTAATTCACGCCCCGTCGAGGGAACGCCTTGTCAATTTAGAACGGCCTATGACGTCCAGCTTGCACCGCTGGAGCTGATCTCCGCCGCTCTCGAATCGCCTGCCCCTAAAGACAGTCGCGGCAAATATGCAGACTGTTATATCCGGCTAAGTTTCAGATGTTTTGGCGGCGGTGGCCTCCACGAATTCAAGCACGCGGATACAGGAACGGCGCCCGAATCTCTGCGATTCTATATCGATGGTGATCCGCAGCTCGTGTTCCCGCTTTACGAGATCATTTTCAACCATGCGACGAACGTGGAGTTCAGGCCTAAAGAGGCACCGATCGGAAATCAGACGCTGAAGACGCTGACCAATATTCAGCTTCGACTTCCGGATCCTGTAATCCTTCCGGCAAGCGAGGCTCTGAAGCAGGTCGGATTTACTGAGAACGAAGCGCTGCTTCCCTACACGAAACGCTCCTTTGCAGGCTATCGGCTGCTGTCGGAATATTTTGCGTTCCCGTATAAGTTCATGTTCTTCGATGTCGCGGGACTTGACCGTGCGGTTCAGCAGAAATTCGGGAGCCACTTCGACATTCTTATTCACTTGAAGGACGTCGTTCCGCCGGCCGCTCCGATCACGGAAGACACCTTCAAGATGCACTGTTCGCCGGTGATCAATCTCTTTACACGGCTTGCGGATCCGATATATGTCTCTCAGCAAAAGTACGAGTATCACGTCGTTCCGGACGTCCATCGGCAATCGACCACTGAGATCTATTCGGTCGATGAGGTATTCCTGACGGACCCGAGAACGAACAAATCGCGAGAGTTTTCGCCGTTCTATTCCATGCGGCATGCCTACGGGGAACAGCTTGAGAAATCTTACTGGTACGCCTCAAGGAAAGCTTCGCTCCGCGACGACGACAATGGTACTGAAATGTATATGTCGTTCGTCGACAACAGTTTTAACCCGCGAACGCCTGCCGTAGACATTCTCAATGTGCGGATCACATGCACGAACCGAGACCTTCCCGCGAGGCTTCCATTCGGAGGAAAGGAAGGTGATTTTGAAGTAGAGGGCACCGCGATCTCGTCCCGCGTTAGGTGCATAACCAAACCGACGGAAACGATCCGGCCGCCTATGCGACGATCACTGCAATGGCGGCTGATCTCGCACCTCAATCTCAACTACCTTTCCCTGGTGGGCGACCGCGATAAGGGGCCTGAAGCCCTGCAGGAGATCTTGTATCTCTACAATTTTAACGACTCGGTCGTTACGCGCAGGCAGATCCTGGGCATCAAGGAAGTCGAAACGACAAAGATCGTCCGGCAGCTCGGCGAACGTGTCGGGACAGGTTTTGTCCGCGGAAACAGCACAATGCTTACGTTTGACGAAGAGGAATTCGTCGGAAGCGGAATGTATCTGTTCGCCGCGGTGCTAGATAACTTTTTGGGGTTGTACTCTTCACTCAACTCATTCAACCAGTTGTCGATCCGCTCGCTCCAGCGCGAGGAGACCATTAAAACGTTCCCGGCAAGGTCAGGCCAGCAGTCGCTGATCTGACATTTGGATACCCAAAAGTTTACTTAGACGAAGAATAGCGTGAACCGAAAGCCCCTAGATCAACATTTAGCTGAAGAGCCGAACGGATTTCAATTCTTTCAGGCGGTCAGACTGCTGGAAAAAATTCATCCGCATCTCAAGGCGGTCGGGAGGGAAGCTCTTCCGCACGAAGAGATCGTGCGTTTTCGCTCGCGAGTAACGCTTGATTTTCCGGCCAGTGAGATCCATGAGATGAGGCCGCGGAACGACGAGACCGATGTCGGGCCGCCGATGGAAATGCTCGTGAATTTCATGGGAATGGTAGGTGTCAGCGGCGTGCTGCCGCGAGCTTACTCGGACCTCGTTCTGGAGCGCATCCGCTACCGCGACACAGCCCTGTGGGCGTTCCTAGACATTTTTACGCATCGAAGCGTCTCGCTGTTCTACAAGGCTTGGGCGAAGTATCGCTTCCCGATCGGTTACGAACGCGGCAACGATGACTTTACGTCATCGCTTTTGGATTTTATCGGCCTCGGCACCGAATCCCTTCGCGGACATATGTCCCTGGCGAGCGGTGACGAATCGCTTTTGCCTTATGCCGGACTGATCACGCAGAAGCCGCATTCGGTCAATGCTATCGAAAACGTATTGTCTGATTACTTTAATACTACCGCTCGCGTCGACCAGTTTTTCGGACAATGGCTGCAGTTAAGCGAGCAGGATACTGTTTCGCTCGGAAGGCGAAACCACAGCCTCGGACGGACGGCGATAGCGGGTAGCAGCATTTGGGATCATCAATCAAAGTTTCGGCTCCGGCTTGGTCCGTTGACCCTCGAGCAGTTTCAAGCCTTCCTGCCGAACGGCTCGGCCCATCAGGCGTTGGGCTCGATCCTGAGATTTATGGTTGGCCTCGAATTTGATTTTGATGTTCAGCTCATCCTGATGCGTAAGCAAGTGCCCGCTTCGATCTTGACGACGCGAGCGAAGCGGCGTCCGATGCTTGGATGGACATCATTCCTGAAAACAACCCCGGTCAAGCAGGATGACGAGCAGCTTGTTTTGAGTTTGAATGCGTAAGGCATTTTGTGGTGCCTAACATAATTAACGATTTCGATTGCATAAGATCTTTGTAGGAGAAGAACAATGAACGTAAATCTAAAGTCCCTTGTTGGCAGAATGAACGATGTTTCGAGAAACGCTCTCGAAGGCGCCGCCGGCCTGTGCCTGTCGCGAACAAACTACGATATCGAGGTTGAGCACATTCTCGCCAAGCTCCTCGAACAGGACAGCACCGACCTGCATAAGATCGCGACCCATTACGAGATCAATCTCGATCGTCTGACCAAAGACGTATCGGGCGCTCTCGACAAGCTCAAGACCGGCAACTCACGTTCACCTGGGTTGAGCGACCGCATCGCGGAATGGATCCAGAACGCCTGGCTCCTCGCATCGGTCGATTTCGGCGCGGCACGCGTTCGGTCGGGACACCTTGTTCTCGCGTTGCTTGCCAGCGGCAGTATGTCCCGCATCGCCCGTGATATTTCGAAGGAATTCGATCACATCTCGGTTGAAGACCTGCAGAAGAAACTCGTTGAGATCACTGCGGAATCAGCAGAGGCTCGCGATGCTACTGCACTCGGCGAGACCGGCGGAGCTTCCGGCGGTTCGCAAGTCGCATCCGGCATTCCGGGCAAGACGAAAGCCCT
>DAIOWA010000041.1:0-10910 GCA_036758705.1 Pyrinomonadaceae bacterium
GTGATCGCCTCCTCAAGGTCGCCCTTTGGCGGCAGAAAGACCATTCGAAAATGATCTGGTGTGGGCCAGTTAAAGCCGGTTCCTTGGACGATCAGCACGCTCTCCTGCTCGACCAGATCGCATGCGAACTGCTGGTCATCGGTGATCGGATAGATCTCGGGATCGAGCCGCGGGAACATATACAGGGCGGCTTTCGGTTTTACGACGCTAATACCCGGGATCGCGGAGAGCATCTCGTACGCCGTGTTGCGTTGTTCGAAGAGCCGGCCGCCGGGAGCAACGAGATCCTCGATCCCGTGGAGCCGTCCGTCAAGCGCGCTGGAGATCGCCAGCTGGCCGGGCGTGTTCGAACATAGTCGCATCGAGGCGAGCATATTCAATCCGGTGATGTAATCGCCCGCGTTGGTTTTGTCTCCCGACACTATCATCCAACCCGCACGATATCCGCACGAACGATAATTCTTGCTCAGCCCGTTGAAGGTGATAAAGAGCACGTCGTCCGCTAGCGATGCGATGCTCGTGTGCGTATTGCCGTCGAAAAGGGTCTTGTCGTAGATCTCATCGGCAAAGAGGATCAAGCTGTGCTCGCGGGCGATCGCTACGAGTTCCTCGAGATGCTCGTTCGGATACAACGCGCCCGTGGGATTGTTTGGATTGATGATCACGATGCCGCGTGTATTCGGCGTGATCTTGCTGCGTATGTCATCCAGATCCGGCAGCCATTCGTTCGATTCGTCGCAAATGTAATGAACGGGCCGTCCGCCGCTCAGGCTAACCGCTCCCGTCCACAGAGGATAGTCAGGCGCCGGAACGAGGATCTCGTCACCCGAATCGAGCAGGGCGTTCAGCGATGTCACGATCAGCTCGGATGCACCGTTGCCGAGATAGATGTCGTCAATATCGACACCCTTGATCCCTTCCTCGGCTGCATAGCGCGCGACCGCTTCGCGCGGGCCGGTAAGTCCTTTGCTGTCCGTATATCCGGCGGCATCCGGCAGGCTGCGGATCATATCCGCGACGATCTCGTCCGGCGGTTCGAGTCCAAAGGCGGCGAGATTGCCGATGTTAAGCTTGATGATCTCGCGGCCCTCGCGTTCGAGTCGCTGGGCCATTTCGAGTACAGGTCCGCGAATGTCGTACATTACGTCGCGGAGTTTCGACGATTTATTGATCAGATTCCGGCTCATAGCAAAAAGTTTAAGTATACCAAGTCGTCCTCGGATAGCCGAACCGTCGGCTAATTATTAGCACAACTAGGTACAAAACTTTTTTGTTGACGTTAAACACTTATATCTTTACTATTACTAATACCCACCAAAAGCCGCACGCTTTTTACATATCTGGTTTATCAAACGGCAGTTAGCCAACCGCCGACTTATCCAGAAAACTATCAGGAGACAACCCCCTATGTCGCTCAATTCTATTTGTACGCGTGTTTTTTCTTTGCCGCAATTCTCCTTTCCTTCGCGAGTCTTGCCAATGCCCAAAAGCCAGAGATGACAAAAGTCGAGGCCGATCTTACCGGCGGTTATCTTTATGTCACCGGCGAAAACTTTGGTCGGCGAGATGAGTTAATACTTAAGCTAGCCGGCCAGCCACTCGCTATCTTGGTCAAGACCGAAGTTCAGTTGATCGCCGCGTTGCCAGCCGCAACTCAACCAGGGACATACAGGCTCATCTTGCAGAAATCTCGTGGCGCAGATGTGCTCGATTCAGTAGATGTAACGATCGGAAACGTCGGGCCTGCAGGACCGGAAGGCCCGCAAGGCACTCCGGGCGCGAATGGTCAGCAGGGTCCGCAAGGTGAAGCTGGAGTTCAAGGACCGCAAGGAGTTCAAGGCCTGCAAGGGAACCCCGGAGCCGATGGTCAGCAAGGACCGAAAGGTGATACTGGCGCTCAAGGACCGCAGGGAATGCCCGGGCCACAGGGACTCCAAGGCCCACAAGGACCAGCGGGAACGGGCGGCGGCGGCGGAGCGAGCGTAGCAGTATTCCCGATCGGTCGGGCGGCTGTAAGTGGAGCATCCGCGGTTTCGACGATCGAGGGTGCGACATCGCTGGTTTGCCTCGGTCAAAACATTGGTCAGGTAACGGTGGATCCGAACTGGTTTGGAACCGGCAGCGTCGAGTATCGGCTAGTTGTGTTTGGCCAGAAGACTAGCGGCCTCGCGGGAGACGATGTTTACTTTGATCTGTGCCGCGGATCGAACCTGAACGATATCAACGGCAGCCTACTGGTCACGAATGTCGTCACAGCAAATCCGCAGAATTCGGATAGCGGTTGGCAAACGCTGACCGGTAGTGACCCGGTTCGGATGAACTTGCTGGGACGGCGAAGATCCGGGGCTGCCGGAGGCTATATGCACGCTTATGTTCTTGTCCGGCCTGCTCCCTAGGATTCCCACACCGTTTAAAACAAATCGGCAAGCCGTTTCAAGTATGAAGCGGCTTGCCGAAATTATTTGGTGCCCCCGGCAGGATTCGAACCTGCAACCAACAGATTATGAGTCTGCTGCTCTAACCGTTGAGCTACAGGGGCATGAACTTGAAAGTCTAGATGAACGAAAGGCTCGAATCAAGCCGCAAAATAGCACCCCGTGGACTATTCGAAAGTTGGTGGCGGTGGGGGTGCCGAAACACTCTCGTTCGGAAGATCGTCCCGAATCGACGACGTATGCTTCAGGATCTGGAACATTCCCACAACGCTTAGCACCACGCAGATAATATCGATAACAAAACCCAGTCCGAAACTGACACCGATCGATTCAGGGGCAGTTCCTATCGCCAGCATGATGAGCGCAAATGTGATTCCGATCAACACTGGCAGGATAAACTGTCCGCCGAAACCGACCACGCACGTAATCACCGCCCAGAATGCTGGGTTCCTCCCCGTTTCGCTCGCCGACCGATAAACCTGCATCGCGAAGATACCGATCGCGATCAAACCCAACAGCGTGAAAACAATTCCAAGCATAAAGGAGTGTTTAGTTTAGAAAAGTATTGAAAGCAAAGGCGAATTCCGTATTCTGGTAATCCTCTCTTCGAGATCTTCGACGACGGCTCCTTGTTTCTTCAAAGAACCGCCGATCGCGGCGGCGTCTTTGCCATTGAGGAGATCTTCGAAGATCAGGAGATCGATATCGCCGAAGCCGTCTATGCCGAGGGCGTTGGGCGGTTCGACGCCCATGACGCGGGTGTTGGCGAGGTCAAACGTCCAGTCAAGGACGTTGTCTTGCGGATCGGCCTCGGGGTAACGCTGTTTGATCAGCTTGTAGATATTTTCGCGCCCGTCGATGTTTAGGAGTACCGCGAGAAAGAATCTCAGTGCGGGGTCGGTAACGTAGTCTCGGCGATTAACGATCGAATTGACCTTATCCTGATAGTCGAAAACGTCCAGAAGGCGCTCGGCACGCGCTCCATGGCGGGCTTTCGATATCGCAAACAATGCGTCGAACCGCTTATCAAAGTTTTCAACGCCAAACAATTGCTTGACCTTGTCGGCTCGAAGCATCAGGCGAAGATTCTGGAGCAGGTGAAATGTTTGCTGAATGTCGCTGTTAGCGAGCATCCCGCCGATCTTTTCATCCGCGTCAGACCGCTTTGCCTTGAGCATTGCTCCCATCGACTGCACCTTTTTCGTCATCGAATCCTGCACAAAAAACGGGTCCAGGGCGAGATGCGGTTTGTGGTAGCTGTACTGAGGCAGGAACATAGGGCTCTTTCGTGTGCGGACGACGATCGTTACTGAAGGATCGTCGAGATGAAAGAGCGAATGGATATATCCGCGGCCGGGATCTATTTCCTGTACGGCTCCGACCTCGAGGATCTCGCACAGCTTAAGATCCATTTGGCCGTATTCCATAAAGACGTTCACATAATCGTCCGGAGTGAATTCGTACCAGCTATGGATACTCGAACCGGCGAGTACCTGAAATGCTCCGCTGAATCCATGCTGATGGATCGCCGTCGTTCCGGTGAACCAGAAATAAACGTCGATGTGAAAGCGGGCACCGGAATAAACTGTGATCGGCGGGTCGCCAAAGTTTGAGTTCGGGTCTGCCTGCGGCGGAAGTTCGGGCATTGCCATCGCCCATTCCAACACGTCCCACGGAGTTAGTTTCGACGGCAGATCGTACTCGGCAAGCTTTGCCTTTGCGATCGCGGGAAGCTTCAGTTCGTCATAGTTCGCATCGCGCCACTGGTTCTCGATTTCGTCGCCAAGGTTGTTGAAGAGTTCGATCTTTGCCATCACCGCTGCGGTAATTTGGGCTAATGAAGTCATAACCTACCTTTTCGTGCCATCCCGAATCTGCTATATTTTCGTCTAACTCTTCCGTAAGTCCAACACAGTAAAGGTAAAAACTTAAATGAGCGCAACCGTTAACGCACCGAAAGGCGGCTTCTTCGGCCATCCAATTGGACTCTCAACCCTCTTCTTTACGGAGATGTGGGAGAGATTCTCTTTCTACGGCCTGAGGCCGCTGCTTGTTTTGTTCATGGCGGCTGCCGTGATGCAGGGAGGTTGGGGCTGGGATCGCGGCGAAGCATCGGCGATAGTTGGCATCTATGCTTCGTTTGTCTACCTTGCATCGCTGCCGGGCGGTTGGATCGCGGATAAGTGGCTCGGCCTGCGGAAAGCAGTGCTCGTCGGCGGTTCGCTGATCTCGCTCGGGCACATTACGATCGGCGCGTCGTCATTTACACATTCAAAAGTTCCGTTCTTCCTGGGCCTGGCTTTTATCGTTCTTGGTACCGGACTGCTCAAGCCGAACATCTCTGCGATGGTCGGCGATCTTTATCCCGAAGGCGGAGCCAGAAAGGATGCCGGATTCTCGGTGTTCTATATGGGCATTAACCTCGGTGCGTTCATTGGACAGCTTATTACCGGATTTCTCGGCGAGAAGATCGGGTGGCACTGGGGATTCACGGCGGCCGGAGTCGCAATGATCTTGGGCCTCGTTCAGTTCTGGATAATGGCTCCGAAAACCTTAGGCGATATTGGATCCGAGCCTTCAAAAAACCCCGACCCCTCGGCGCAGGCAAAGCAGGAATCGACGGTAAAGATCTCCACGATCATTGGCCTCGTAATCCTTGCAGTCGTTTTTGTCCTGATCGCCACGGAGACCATCGGGTTTGACCCCGAGACTTTCGGAAAGTATTACGCCTACGTGTTAGCCGGCCTGGGATTTGTCTATTTCGCCTATCTCCTTGTGTTCGGCGGCCTCAACGGCGACGAAAAGAAACGGATTTTGGTCATCGCGGTGCTTTTCGTTTTTGCCGCTATCTTTTGGTCGGCATTTGAGCAAACGCCCACGGCGCTCAACCTGTTCGCCCAGGATTTTACCGATCGAATGATCGGCGGTTGGCAAATGCCGGCGACCTGGTTTCAATCGGTAAACTCGGCGTGGATCATTCTTCTCGCTCCGGTTGTAGCGGCACTTTGGACCGTACTCGGCAGCAAGAATATCAATCTTTCGAGTCCCGTCAAGTTTGCCATCGGCCTCGGCTTCACGACGATCGCCTTTGTGGTGATGATATTTGCTTCATATATCGTCGTCGGGGAAGGCCATACCGCAACAAGGGTCTCACCGCTCTGGCTGATCACGTTCTATCTTTTACTTACGCTCGGTGAGCTGTTCGTAAGCCCGGTCGGCCTTTCGTCAATGACGACGCTATCGCCGAAGCGATATGTCGGACAGATGATGGGGATCTGGTTCCTAGCGTCCTCGCTTGGCAACCTCATCGGCGGGCTCGTCGGCGGCGAGGTCGATCCGGAAAACCTCTCGGCGATGCCGCGGCTGTTCACGACAACGACGATGTTCCTCGGCGGTGCGGCCTTGGTCCTGCTGATCCTCTCAGTCCCGATCGCGAAGATGATGGCCGGAAGAGAAACGGCATCCGACTCAGGAGATACGGACGCCGAGGTGGCTGTGAAGAGTGAAATTGAATAGCTGATGCGGTTCGAGTGGGACGAAGATAAGAATCGAGAGAATCTTGAGAAGCACGGCCTTGATTTCGCGATCGCTGCAGAACTATTTGACGGGCCGATGTGGATCAGGCCTGATCACAGGTTCGATTACGGGGAGCAACGCTTCATTGGGATAGGCGCAATCGGGAGTCGAATAATTTTGGTTGCCTTCACCGAGGTAGATGACGATACAATAAGAATTATCTCGCTACGACGAGCCAAAAAGAATGAACGGTCAAAATTTGAAAACAGAATCAAAGACTGACTGGGCCAGGGTCGATGCAATGACCGATGATGAGATCGATACATCGGATATACCTGAACTCGATGAGGAATTCTTTGCGCAGGCAGAGCTTCGAATGCCAAAGGACAAACATTCGATACTGCTCAGCATCGACGAAGAAACGTACGAATGGTTTGAGGATCAAGGTCCGGACTTTCGGTCACGAATGAACGCTGCCCTGAAGATCTACGCAGACGCTCACCGTTAGGCACGGTTTCGTTCCCTATAAGCCATCGCCGCTTCTGCGGCACCGGCGTGGATGATCTCGGGTTTGTGATATTTCCAGTGTTTTTCGAATTCTTCCTCGGAAAGCTCGCTCATTTCGGAGCGGGTTTTTTCCTTTAAATAGGCCTCAGCCCAATCGCGCATTTCGGGAATTGTGTTCAACGCGGAGCGGGCACCGTGCATCAAATTATCTCGTTCCATACATTTAACCTCGTATGGTAGATTAGATTGAACTTGCGAACAGGTGCAAATTACCCGCTCGCCCGCGGGAAACATAAGCGGCTGCGACGCGTATCAATAACAGCCTTTTTTGCTTTCAGGGAGACCTTAGTGAAACGATATTTTTCAGCCCTCCTTCTTCTCTTATCGATCCTGACAAACGCAGCACCAGCCCAGACGCCAGCCGCGGCGAAGCGTCCGGATTACGCCGTTCCGTTTGTCAATAAAACGCTTCCGAATGGACTCGAGGTGATCGTACTACCGGATCCATCGGTACCGATCGTCACCGTCGAGCTTGCGGTCAGGAACGGCTCGTTTACCGAATCGCCGGAATTTCACGGCCTGTCGCACCTTTACGAGCATATGTTCTTTAAGCCGAACATGGCGATCGTGCTGCGCGACTGCGAAGGATTAACGAACCGCTTCAATATTCCTCCGGTATGTATGCGGGCGCAGAGCCTTAGGACAAAGATCGGCGATCTTTCATATCTGCAGAACGCGAACAAGGTCAGCATTTTTAACGGGACGACACGTGAAGAGATCGTAAATTACTACTTCACGACGACGCGGGAATTTCTCGGGACAGCGATCCGATTTGTGAACGATTCGGTACGTTATCCGACGTTTGACGAAGAAGATTTCGAGGCCGAGAAGAAGGTCGTGATCGGCGAGATCGACCGTCACGAAGCGAACCCCTTCGGCTATCTGGATCTCGCGATGAAGCAAAAGCTTTTCTCCAAGTATCCGACGCGTAAAGATCCGCAGGGCACGCGTGAGTCCGTCGGAACAGCGACACTAGAGAAGATGCGGACGATCCAGGGCCGCTATTATGTGCCGAATAATTCTGCTTTGATCGTGACCGGCGACGTGAAACCTGATGAAGTTTTCAAGACGGCCGAACAGGTAATGGGAAGTTGGGAACGCCGTGCGAAGGATCCTTTCGTCGAATTCCCGCTGGTCGAACATCCGCCGCTCGACAAGAGCGAGGCTGTGATAATTGAGCGTCCGGCAGATTCGCTTTCGGATCCGGCAGCCGGACAGAACGTGTTCGTCGAAGTCGGGTGGCACGGCCCGTCGATCGGCAAAGATGACGCTGCGACATATGCAGCCGACGTCTTCTCCTACATCATCGAGCAGCCGGACTCGCGGTTTCAGCGAAACCTCGTCGATAGCGGTCTCGTGAACTCGGTCAACTTTGGCTATTACACGCAGCGTAACGTCGGCCCGATCAATTTGATCCTTTCAACTGATCCCGCAAAATCGAAGGCTGCGATGAAGGCGGTTTACGGCGAGATAAACGCCTTCACGCGGCCTGATTATTTCACCGACGAACAACTCGAAGCGGCAAAGACCATCCTTGAAAACAACGACCTTTTCGAGCGTGAAAAGGGAAGCGAATACGCTCACACCCTTGGCTTCTGGTGGTCTTCAACAGGGATCGAATATTTTCGTACTTACCATGCGAAACTTCGAGCGGTAACCCGTGCGGATATCAACAGATACCTGAACGAATACGTGATCGGCAAAAATCACGTCGCTATTGCACTCGCAACTCCTGAGGGTAAAAAGCAGTCGAACCTGACCGAGCAAGACCTGATCGGAGGTGTACGATGAAGATGAAATTAGCTTCGCTTTCTCTGATACTCGCCTTCGTTTCTGTTTCCGCTTTGGCTCAAACGACAGGGTTCGATAATGTCGCGGCCGGGGCAAGCCTGGTTACCGAATTTGACGTAAACGGGCTTAAGGTGCTCTACAAACGGCGCCCGAATTCGGCTACGGTTTCGAGCGGTCTATTCATCCGCGGCGGAGCTAGAAATATTACCGCAAAGAACGCCGGCATTGAGGCACTGATGCTTTCGACCGCGGTCGAGGCGGGTAAGAACATTCCTCGACAGACCGTCCGCCGCGAACTGTCGAGCCGCGGCAGCGCGATAACGACCGGCGTTTCCAACGATTACAGCGTTGTCGGGATCGCCACGACCAAGCCTGATTTCCCGCGTGTCTTCGAGATCTTTTCGGATCTGATGCTGAATCCGGCATTCGCCGATGACGATCTGAAGCGCAATAAGGACATTTTGCTTGCGGGCTTGCGAGAAAAAGGCTCGGTACCGGAATCCGCATTGGAGGCGATGCAGGATCGTGTTATATACGCCGGACATCCGTACGCAAATGACATCAATGGAACTCCGGCGACGATAGCGGCGATCACATCGGCTGACTTGCGCGCCTACCACAAGCAGATGATGGAAACCTCGCGGCTGCTGTTCGTGATAGTCGGTGATCTGGATGTGGCGGAACTGACGAAACAACTGACCGGAACGTTCAGCAAACTGCCCAAGGGAGCTTACAAGGATGCCGCCTATCCTACGATCGATTTTTCGAAAGGGACTCTGGACGTAACTCAGCGGGCGTTACCGACAAACTACATAAAGGGTGTGTTCGCGGCCCCGTCTATCGGAAGCCCGGATTACTACGCTATGCGGGTTGCTATGTCGATACTGCAAACACTCGTGTACCAGAAAGTCCGAGGCGAGCTTCAGCTTAGCTATGCCCCGGATGCGGATATGGATTCCTTTGCGGCGAATACCGCGAATATCTCCGTCTCGACCACCGATCCTAACAAGGCCGTCACCGCGATGGTCGATCAGATAAAGTTCCTCCAGGAACGCCAATTGAACCCGGCGGTTATCGACGAGATCGCGTCGTTCTTTCTGACGCGGCATTACATCGGACAGGAAACGAGTACCGCTCAAGTTGCGGAACTCGCGAAGTATGAGTTGATCGGCGGCGGGTGGAGAAATTCGTTCCAATTCCTCAACGGAGTGAGGTCAGTCAAGCCCGAGGACATCCGGATGGTGGCGAATAAATATATGAAAAATATCCGCTACGTGTACATCGGCGATCCGGCGGTGTTCAACCGCGATTCATTCGTCGTTACGGCATCGGAATAAGGCAGAAACACGACCGGTAGGGAGTGTGCCTGAGCCGATTTACACACTCCCTAACGGTCGTGTTTCTGCCTAAAGGTCTATGCGGTACTTCGCCACATACGGCCGCGTCGCTAGAAACATTTCACCGTCCGTATTAAACGCCAAGCCGAACGCCTGATACGCCTTTAGGTCAGCGAGCTTTTGGCCGTTAGCATCGAGAACTTTGATGCTGCTGGTCTCGGCGACGAAGATCCGCCCCGACGGATCGATGGCTATGGCATTCGCGGAGTTACTCGAATGCGGGAACCGGTTCAGATATTTGCCGTCCGGGCTAAATTTGAACACGTCCTTTTCATTCCGCCCGAGCATATAGATCATCCCTACGCCATCAACCGCGACCTTGTCGAAACCGAAGCTTGAAGAGGCCAGTTCTGCGGCGTTGTCGATCTTCCTGATGAGCTTTAACGATCTGTCGAAGATGCTGAATGACCGGCCTTCGGTAACGATCAGCTTGCCGTCCGAACTGAGAGCCAGGCCGCGCGGCTGGAGTCGATCGTCCTTTGCGATCAGCTTTCCGCTTTCACCTTCAAATTTGAACACGCCGCGGTCATTAGCCACATACAGATTCCCTTCTCGGTCGGCAACAAGGTCGTATAGGTTCACGCCTTGCTCGGGTTTCCAGCGATTGAGGAACTTGCCTTCGGCATCGAAAACCTGCACAAGCATTGGTGAATAGTCTGAACTGTAGATGCGGCCTTTGCCATCAACGGCAACGTGACGATTGTCCTTAAATCGGCCCCCGCCGTTGCCCTCACCGCCGAATTTCAACAGTTCGGTGAAGGGCGATGTCTCGGCTGCCTTTGCCTCTGGTGGGCTTACAGTTGGCGACGTTGTAACCTGCGTGACGGTGGTTTTTCGGTTGGATGAAAAAACGAAATAAACTACAACGGCCGCCACAACCAGCGATCCGACGGCAATGAGCCCGCCGATAACCGCGACTGCCTTGCCGACGCTCTTTGCGGCTTTTCCGACTTCGCGTGCGTCGATATCGATCTTGATCTCGGGCGGCCTGCTCGACTGGATCCGAAACCCGCTGACATCGACGCTCTCGCCGCGTTCGATCGCCTCGACGGCATCCTTTGCTTCCTTGAGTCCGGTACCGAATGCCTCGCGAAAGATCTTGATCGCTTCGATCTTGTTGCCGGAATGAATGAGCCGCTGAATCTCCGCGATCTTCAACGCCCGGCCTGTCAGCGATCCGAGATCCTCGAAGGGAGCTGCATTC
>DAIOWA010000042.1:0-10906 GCA_036758705.1 Pyrinomonadaceae bacterium
CGTGATGCTGGAAAAGCCCGGGCCGGCGATCAAAGATCTCGACGCGATCCTCGCTCAAAATCCTCAAAATCAAGGCATAGTTATCGCCGTCCTGTACGCGCGTGCGAGCTACCTGAACATGAATGGCGGGCACAAGAAGGCGATCGAGGATGCCGAAGCAATTCTAAAGCTCGACCCGGAGCACGCCGGAGCATTTCAGGCTCGCGGAACTGCCTATCTCGGGATGAAGAAATACAAGGAGTCTGAGACTGACCTGACAAAGGCTATATCGCTGAACCCACGAGATCACGTGAACTACACCGTCCGTGCAGCCGTCTACGAAGCTCAAGGAATGGCCGCTCAGGCCCAAGCTGACAAGCTCAAGGCCGAGCAGCTTCAGGGACAATAATTTCGGCTACGGTACGGGCGAAGAGGCGTTCTGTTATAATCTCGGCTCATTGCTTTCCCTATGACCGAAAGTATGGCACTTGAAGAAGTGGATGCACGCCCGGCCGTAACAAGTAAAAGAGCGACCGGCGACCGCGGCGAACGCCTTGCTGCGGAGTTTCTTGAAAGAGAGGGCTATCGTATCGTGATGGCGAATTTCGAGGCTCCGATCGGCCGAAACTCTCGCGAGGTGCAGATCATCGGCGAGATCGATATCGTCGCACTCGATGGCGATACGCTCTGCTTCGTCGAGGTTAAGACACGCCGCGACCTCGAATTTGCCGGTCCGTTGACGAACGTCGATCTGCGAAAGCAGCGGACCGTAACACGAACGGCACGAGCATACCGACGTATTTTCGCGATCAAGGATTTGGCGTACCGTTTCGACGTCGTAACCGTTGTTGGCGAAGATGACGACCCAACGGTCGAACTCCACCGAGCCTTCTGGACCGAATCAAAATTTCGCAAACAAAAATGGGCCGACGAACGCTTCTAGTTATCTATTGCGTTTAGTAAGCTTCTTTTACCTTAAAGGAGAATTTAGAAATGAGATCTGTACTTATGTTCGTTCTGACATTTGCCGTGGCGGGTGTAATTGGTACCGCTGCCGCAGGTTCCTACCACGATGTTGCGGGTAAATGGTCTTTGGCGGTTGACGTTCCGGGCGAATCGGTTGAGGTCGTTCTGGACCTCAAACAAGATGGAGAAGCTGTCACCGGGACGATGGCGTCGACGCATGGCAGCGGGACTGTGACCAAAGGAAGTTTCAAAGAGCATAAGTTGAATGCGACGATCAAGGCGGACATCCAAGGATCACCAACGGAACTCACGCTTGACGGCACAGTCGACGGCGACAAGATCTCGGGAACGATCAATGCCGCCGGTCTTGGCAGCTTTAGTTATGCCGGATCGCGGGCAAAATAGGTTTCGCGGAAAGCATACACCAGGGCTGGGTACCCCGGCCCTTTTTTCGTTATGACCGCTTACTCCGCGGCTCCTTCGCATCCGTAAGGATCACAAAATCCCCCACGTCCGTATGTGTCGCCGGATCAAATTTCTTGAAGTCGTCCTCATAGCGCATCGTCACGACGACCGCCTTGCCGTTCTTCCGATACTTCAAAAAATGCTCGACCGTGCCGAGCCGCATCTCGGTGTGGAATCCGCCGTTTAGATGAACGACGAGCGAGCCCTTGTTCTTTTTCAGGCTCTCCGCGATCGAATAGGCCATCGTCGCATCCCACAGCGATTGCGAACTAAGGATCTTGTCGATCCCCATCGTTGCTTCCGCACTCGAACCCATCAACGCTTTGAACTTCTTCGAATACGCCTCCGACGCCTCTGCGTACGGCAGTGGTGCGAGCCACGTTTTCGCAAGCGGAGACAATCCGTTGACCGCATCGCGGCCGTTTCGCGAGACCATATTCACATATCGCCGCGGAGCGTTCGCCGCAACGACCTCGAGCTTTTTCTCTTTCGCCAGCTCGACCAGCGGACGATAATCCGTTTTGTACGCCGGCCACGGACGCGAACTCAGTAGGAAATGATTTTCAGATATCTGTCCGGCCAGATATTCATTCAAGACGGTCTGCACGTCACGCTCGAACATCTCCATCGAAAGCGTCACCTTACGTTTCGCACCATATTGCTCGATCGCACGCCTGAATATCTCAAGCTGTATCGCATGGGCCACCGCGTCGTCGTGAAACTCCCCAAGGAAAACAACGTCCGCGTTCGTAAGCGACTTCATTATTTCGTCGATCGATGAAGGCTGGCCTTTGCCGGTAAAGACCGTGAACTTCCCTTCCGGTGCCTGAGCAACAACCGACACGGCGATAATCGCGAAAAGAAAAAACGTGAGCAATGATCGGATCATATACTCACGAATTTATCACGAACTGCGGTTAGCACGCCCGTCGTCACTGTTCACATTTCGCACGCTTCATCGGAATATCCATCCCATTCACCTTGCCGTTCTGCGTTCCCTCGATCCGGGCAAATAGGCCGTCGGGCTGACTTCTGTAAATGATCCGCTGCGGAAAATCGTGTGCGAGATTTTCGAATACTGCCTCCGCAGCCGACGACTTCACCAACTTGAAAGCAGTTTCCTCTTTATTCGACGAAGGCTTCGCAATGTAGTCGAGGCCCGAGTCTGTGGTGACGATCCGGATAAACTCGAATTCTACTGTTTTCCCGCCGCGAACCGTCCGCGACATCCCGATCAGCGTCCCGCCCGATGGCTTCATCCAATGTTCGGCGATCGTCATTTGCCGCCGCGGGACGTTCAACTCCCAGCATCCGGCCATCCAACTCAACGAATCAACGGTCGCGGTTTGTGCCCGCATCGCCATGGACCCACAAAGAATAAACAACGTAAGGGTGAAAACGATCTTGATCGATGTATATATCTTCATATCGAGAGTCTAAGCAGTTCACCCTAACGGAGTATTGTAAGAATCCGACAGCAGAACGCGGACATTCCTGTCCGCACGTCCTACGCAGTAAACAACTCCGACAATCGGTGAGTACCTTCGAAATACGCCATCGGACTCGTCCCTGCAAATTCACCAAACTCGTGGATCATATGCGACTGGTCGTAATAGCCGAACGAGAGTGCCGTATCAAGCAGTCCGAACGAATTGGCTGCCTCGATGCTCCGAACAACGCCTTGAAATCTGACGATCCGCGAAAACACCTTCGGCGAAACTCCGACATACTTGTCGAACATCCGCTCTATCCGGCGTTCACCGACTCCCGAACGGTCAACAAGTTCCCTCACCGACATCCGCCCGCCCGAATCAGATATCAGCTCCGTCAAGCCCGCTGCGACCGAAAGTTCACCATTCGCACGACGAATCGACAACGCCGACTCGACGATCGCGATACGTTCCTCGAACGTCTCCACCACCTCGATCCGCGATTCGATCTCGCGCGACAAATCGCCGATCACCGTCTCAAGCGGCACGATCTGATCTGTCAGCGAAGACATCGCCACACCCAGAAATCCAACCGCTCCGTACGAACGAAATCTCACACCGAAAAGACTCACCCGTCCCGTCGGCCGTATCAGCAGCCGCGAACGGATCTGCCCCGAAACGATCGCCGACGCCTGCGTCTCGACGTCGCCGTAAGTTGGTATCCGTTGAAATCTGTCGGCGAGGTTGAACACGATCTCCGGACAGCCATCCGGCAAAACCGGCTCGACTGGAGCATCAGCGGATCCGTCGTATTCGATAGACCAGTATCGATCAATGACTGAATGTAAGGAAGCAGAAGGGTAAGATTCACGGTAGATCACTGGGGCGATAAGTTCTCGACCTTTGCGTAAATGTCTGCCATCGACAGAACGCAGCCGATCGACGCGAGATGGATATCGGAACCGTCTCCTATGAAGTCGGTCAAAACCCAACTATCATCGTCGAGCCGTGTGTGTCGGGCAACGCGCTTCTTGTCTTGCCAAACGAGTACATATTCCTTCAATGAATCAATCGTCTTATAGTGGTCGAACTTTGCACCGCGATCATAGTCCGCGGTGCTAGGCGACAGGACCTCGATTATCAATGTTGGATTCAGGAGTGTGTCCAAATATCCGTCGGGAACAAGTTCGATCTTTCCGCAAACAACGATCAGGTCTGGATAGGTGTATAGTCCGGTTGTAGGAAGATGAACTCGCAGGTCAGACTGATATGATCGACAGTTCTTGTCCCGCACCTGACTTCCAATACTAATGTTTAGATTGCTGCAAATCTCAACATGTGCGGCTTTCGCCCCAGCCATCGCGAAGATCTCGCCATTTAGATATTCGTGCTTCTCAAGAGCTTCTCGTTCGGCCGCGAGATACTCCTCTGGCGAAATATATTTCTTTGTCGGCAACGCGGTCATCAATAGCTACTTTAACCCAACTTCTCAGACCAACTCAACACTTTCCTCAAACGCCGGAACCCGCGCGTTCCAGCCAAAACGCTCGCGGATATGCTGGGCCATAGCCTCGGCGGCTTCGGGTTCGCCGTGGGTGGTAAAGATCATCTTCGGAGCCTCCGGCAGGCCTTCGAGCCAGCGCAAGACGCCCTTCCAATCCGCGTGCGCCGAAAAACCTTCGATGCGTTCAACGTGGCAATTCACATCGACCCAGCCCTTCATTATTTTCACCTGACGCTCGCCCTCGATAATGCGGCGGCCGGTCGTACCGGCGGCCTGAAAGCCGACGAAGATGACGGTCGCATTCTCTTGGGGCAAAATACGTACGGCATGATGAAGAACACGCCCGCCGGTCATCATACCCGACGCGGAGATAATGATCCGCGGCCCTCGCATATCGTTTACCTTCTTCGACTCATCACGAGAGGAAGCGGTCGTCATCGAACCCGTTCGCAGCGGATGCCGCTTGCCCGCGAGGATCGATGCATACTCCTCGTCATGCTCCGTGGTCGATCGGCTATAAACCTGTGTCGACTGCGCCGCCATCGGTGAATCGACAACGACCGGCAGCACCGGGATCCGCTTCTGCTCCTCAAGCTCGCGGATCATATACAGCACTTCCTGCGTCCGTCCAACAGCAAACGCCGGGATCAGGATCGGCCCCTTACGCTCAACCGCCTCATTGATGATCCGCGCCATCTGCGTCGCCGAATCGATATCGCCATGCAGACGATTGCCATACGTTGATTCGCACATCAAATAATCGCAAGCAGGCGGCGGTGCCGGATCCTTAACGATCGGCTGATCGTAATGTCCGAGATCGCCTGAGAAAAGAAAACGCGTCGACCCGGCATCACCACTCATCTCCACCAACACCAAACTTGCGCCGATGATATGCCCCGCGACCAAAAAGCTCGCGACGAATCCGCCGCCAAGGTCCACGGGAATTCCGTTGTTCGAGCAAACCTGTATCAGCGTCAACGCCTCACGAGCGTCCTTCTCGTCGTACAACGGCAGAGCGACCTCGTGCCTTGTCAGGTTGTGGCGATTGCGATAATCCGCCTCTTCTTCCTGCAGCCGCCCGGAATCTGGAAGCAATATCTTCAACAGATCGGCAGTCGGCTTCGACGTATAAACCGGCCCCTTGAATCCGAGTTTCACCAATCTCGGAAGATATCCGGTGTGATCGATATGCGCGTGCGTGATGATGACCGCGTCGATCTCACTCGGCGAAAACGGCGGATCCTGCCAGTTACGTTCGCGAAGCTCACGGAGCCCCTGAAACAACCCGCAATCCACCAGCACCCGCCGATTATTGTGCTCAAGCAGATACTTCGACCCGGTAACCGTTCCTACCCCACCGTAAAATGTGATCTTTGCCATAATTATGCCGATCGCGGCATCGCCAACCGTTGCAGCCTTTGGATAAGCCCTGCCAGATACCGACGAAGAACCGGCACTGGAATATTCCCCGGAAGTGATGCGTCATCCCGCAAAGCGATACCATTCAATACCCACGCAAGTTGGGCCGGAGAAAAGCCTGTATCCTTTTGCTCGGCGTTCCTGACGGCCGGTTCCAACTCATATCCCGCATTTTCGAGATGGTAGATATCCGTCAAATCACGGATCTCGCTCCTCGAAAGCAAAGCAGTAAGTTTGTTTGCGAGGATCTCCTCAGGTGAATCAACCCGGATACCATTAATAGTTCGCTTGTCTTCATCGACCTGAAATACATACTCTCGTACCAGATCGACCACAACCGTTTCGCCCCCTCTCGACACAAGCATCCGACGAAAATCAGGTGCGGTCTGGATACGCTCGATGGTTGCACCCATATCTATCGCCACCTGCTGAACGATCTCGGAACCACCATCGATCTCATCATCCAAGGGAAGAGATCCAAGTCCTCGGTTCTTCGGTATCCAAGGTAAAAGCCGCCAAAGCTGCGCCTCCGGTTAGAAAAAAACCGGACTCCTTGCGAAAGAACCGCGACAGAAACTCGTCCTGAAACGAATCAAGCGTCGAGTTAATCAATCAATCCCTCCTTTTCCCACGCTTTAAGCAAGAACTCCCAGAAAGTGCGCCGTCGGCCGAGATAGGGCGATAATTTCTCCCAGCCGTCACGGACCTCTTTCGGTGTTGTAAACTTCCAAACATCCCGATCCCGGGCTTCGCGCAAGACCTTTCCCAACAGCCGGAAGCGGTCGTCGTCTCGCGATCCCGAAAGTGACCTACGCAGGTCCGCAACCGTCATTGGCTCATCCCACAAGAAATAAGGGATGGACAAAGGATTGTCTAGGTCGGTCGAGAGCATAGTTATATTGACCTTACTAATTGCCAATCATAGTAGAGTCCCGCAAATACTAAAAGAGCCGCTGATTTTCAGCGACTCACTATCCGTTATCCGATATCCACTATCAGTCAGTTAACGTACTCTTTCGGGAATATCAGAACATTGCCCGGATCTTCCAACTTCGCCATCTGCTTTTTCGTTACCGCGCTCTGGATCAGGTCTTGCGACGTTTCGCCGTCTTTCCAAAATGTCGAGAAGCCGAAGTTCAGCCAGAGTTTGACCTCTTCCTCGTCGTTGATCTTCATCGGTGCGAGAGCAAAACACGATTGGATGCGGCCGGTGATCTCGATGGCCGTACGCTCCGACGCTTTCGGCAGCACGATCATAAACTCGTCGTTCATCGACCGCGCGAGAAAATCCATCTTCCGCAACTGTGACCCGATCTTCTCGGCGGCGAACGAAAGTACGCGGTCTCCGGCAGCGTGGCCAAAGTCGCGGTTCATCTCGTCAAAATTTTTAATATCGATCGCCATCACCGTCAGCGGACGCTCGTCACGAAACCTTTGCGATTCTGCCAATTGATTTTCGAGCACCATATGAAACGCACGCTCGTTCGGCAACTGAGTCAGCGGATCGGTCAACGCATTCGACAGCGAACGCTCGAACGCAAGCGAGCCAAGGAACAACGGCGAGATGCGCGTGTTGATTGCAAAAAGCTTGTCCCGGGTGTCTTCGGTCAGTGCCTCCGAGCCCACGAAGAATAACTGAAATACGGCGAACGTGTCACCCTCGTGCGAGAGCGGCAAAACCGCCGACGACCCAAAGCCTTCGAGCAATCCGGCCTCAAACTGTTTTATGTCGCCTTCCAGATCGCCGGTCGTTTCCATCTCACTGCTCAGAAACCCAAGGCCCGCCAGCGATTCGTCTGCCGATACCAACTTGCCGTCAAACTCCGCAGCTCTTTTTCCGAACGCGTGCGAAATCTTTAGCATTCCCGTTTCGTTATCTTTGGTAAACAGCATCGACGCCGCGGCCGGCACGATCTCGCTCACGCGATTGGCGACCAGCCGGAACATATCCGCTGGCTTCAGCGATGATCCAAAGAACTCCCGGGCATCTTCGAGCGCGAGAAGCTTCTGGTCCAGATCGCTCAACGATCCGCGATCAGGTTCGATCGCAGATTCCGTATTCCTCGCCTGACGCAGTTGAACGAATGTCCAAACACAGATCGCGAGATAGACCACCGACATGCCGACGAGCAGCGCCACTTTCGTATCCTGATGAAACGACGACACCGCGATCGCGTAGGTCGCAAACGGCGCAGCGAGGCCGAATGCGATCAAAGTAGCTTGCACCGTGATGCTTGTTTCGCCGGAGATAGCTGTCGAATTACGTTTGGTTTGAAAGGCCATACTTTGGATGGATCGCGAGTGGAATGAAGAGAACGAAAAGTGAACCGCGATGGGTAAATAAGGAATGCAGGCGGATGGGCCCGTAAAATCAAGATAACGCCTAAGAAACAGCCAAGTCAACAGGCATTTTTCGGCGCCCTAAAACCATCCACAAACAAATCCGAAAATCAAGCAAAAATCAACAAAAAAGGTCCTCAAAAAAACTTTAAATAAATGCACTTTTTATTAACATTTAGGTTGACTAAAGGGTTTCCAATGCCTAGTATTATCGCTTGCTCGGAAAACGCTTGAAAGATGAGCAGAGAAGGCTGAAGAAAGACGGCTCTTCTTAAAGATTCAAGCAAACTTAACTTTGAAGAAGACAGGAGACTAGATCTAAATGAAAAAGGTAATCGTACTTTCAACCGTTCTCGGCCTTAGTGCCCTCGGTATGGCTTGCGGCGAAGCTGCTCCGGCAAACAACTCGGCTAACAAGCCGGCAAACGCAGCTAATGTTGCTGCTAACGCTGCGAACACCGCTGCTAATGCTGCAAACACTGCTGCTAATGCTGCTGCAAACGCTGCTAACGCCGTTTCGACCGCTGCTAACACTGCGGCTAATGCCGCTAACACCGCAGCTAACGCAGCTCACACCGCTGCAAACACTGCAGCGAACGCTGCAAATGCTGCTAAGCCGGCAAACGCAAACAAGTAGTCGTCAATTGACGATCTGATATCTAAGGCTCGGCTCCGAAAGGAACCGGGCCTTTTTCACGCCCCGGGACTGACTTTTTCATCTTTTCACATTTCCCCATTTCCACTTTTGCACGCTTGACTATCACTTTTTTGGTGTTTATAGTGGCGAATGTTCCAGAATTCAATACAATTCGGGGACGCGAGAGCGCCCATTACGTAGTAGGCGGTCTCCGGTTAAATAAAGTTAAGCTTAATCTTTGAGGAAGACAGGAGAATTTTTCTAAATGAAAAAAGTAATTGCACTTTCGACCCTTTTGGCCCTGGGTGCTCTCGGAATGGCGTGCGGCGGAGATGCTGCTAACACGAACACCGCTGCTAATAAGGCAGCTAATGCTGCTAATGCAGCCGCTAACGCAGCAAACGCTGCTGCTAATGCTGCTCAATCGGCAGCTAACACCATCGCTAACGCTGCGAATGCTGCTGCAAACGCCGCAAACGCTGCTTCGAACGCTGCTCACTCGGCAGCAAACAGTGCAGCGAATGCTGCTAACACTGCTGCTAACAAGCCGGCAAACGCAAACAAATAGTCGATAGTAATATCGAAAACGAAAAGCACCTTGTTTTGGCAAGGTGCTTTTTTCTTTGACTGGAGCGGTGTGCCGTCCCGCACACTACAAGAAATGTGAGCGGAACGCTCACGCCTCCAATCACAACAACTCCCTCAAATCCTCCGCGCTCGTCACAGGCCGCTGACATACAAACTTCTCGCACACGTAAACCGTCGCCTTTCCATCTACCGCCGAACGACCTTCAAGCAACGGCACGTCACCGCCCGACGCAACCACCTTGAATGGCCGATACTCCGACCAGACTTCCCGCTCCATCTCGCTTCCCGATCCATCAACGATCGCGATCTCCTTCACGTCGGCGAGTTTGAACTCAACCGCCGAAAGCATCCGCCCGAATCCACTAGGAAATCGCCTGATCTGCGAAGCCGCCAATCGCAACGTCGTCGTCGCAAACCTCTCATACTTCTCCTCGCCATACAGATTCGCCAACTTCAACAGAACATCCACCGCCACCGAATTTCCCGACGGCGTCGCGTTGTCAAAGAAATCTTTCGACCGCACGATCAATTCCTCGTGATCGTTCGACGTAAAAAAGAACCCGCCGTTCTCCTCATCCCAAAACTCCGTGATCATCGCATCCGCCAACTCCGTCGCTGCCGCCAGATACTTCTCCTCGCCCGACACCTGATAAAGCTCGATCAACCCATCCGCCAAATTCGCATAGTCCTCTATATACCCATTCAACTTCGCCTTCCCGTCCTTCCAGGCTCTCAGCAGTCGGACGCCGAATGCAGAAGCCCGCACGTTAGTAAGGGCGGAACTCTCACCGTGACCGTTAAGCCCTTCCTCACGGTCGGGCTTCTGCACCATTTCCCTCAACAAAAACTCCGCATTCGCCCTCGCCACTTCCAAATACTCCGGCTCATCCAAAACCGCCGCAGCCTCAGCAAACGCCGCCAGCATCAACCCATTCCAAGCCGTCAAAGCCTTCTCATCCCGAAACGGCTTCACGCGTTCCTCCCGTGCGGCAAACAACTTCTCACGCCAGGTAGAAACACGACCGTTAGGGAGTGTGCCGTCGGGCGCCCGACCGGCACGCTCGTTTACACTCGCGTTTCTGCCCGAACCAAGATCTCCTGTCACGCCGCCACGAAGATTCAGAATATTCGACCCTTCAAAATTCCCACCCGCCGTCACGTCATATAGAGCACAGAACTCACGACCGTCCTCCTCACCCAAAACCTCCGCAACCTCCTCCGGCGTCCAGACGAAAAATTTTCCTTCGTGTCCCTCGCTGTCCGCGTCCTGAGTCGAATAAAACGCCCCGCTCGCATCCGTCATCTCCCGCCGCACATACTCCAACGTCTCCACCGCGATTCTCTTGAAGAACTCGCTGTCAGAACCCCCTGCTTGAGCGGGGGGCCAGTTCGCTGATGCTTCGATCCCGTCACTATCAAACTGACCGCCCACTGACGCAGGCGGTTCTGACTTCGCGATCTGATAAAGATGTAAAAACACCCTTATCAACTGTGCGTTGTCGTACAGCATTTTCTCGAAATGCGGCACGAGCCAGATCGCATCGACGGCGTATCGGTGAAAGCCGCCGCCGAGCTGAT
>DAIOWA010000043.1:0-10812 GCA_036758705.1 Pyrinomonadaceae bacterium
GGCCGATGCCGATGCGCCAGTCATAGCCCAGGGGCTTTATCACCGGTTCGATCGTCCTGCCGATGGTCCCGGCGAGGCTGTTTCGTAGAATGTTTGCTTTGGCTTCTGTTTCGGCCTTCGCCTGCGCTTCGTCGGGCGAACAGTTACAGCTAACTTCGATCTGGGCCGCCCGCTCGGCAATATCCTCAGCCGACTGACGCGGGAAATTCATCAATCCCCAGAGAATAATAGACAACGTTAAGATTACTGTTCCCGCACGCTTAACGAAGAGGCCAGCACGCGTGATCATACTCTGAAAGACAGTGCGCAGGTTCGGCAGTCGATACGGCGGCAATTCCATCAGAAAGGGCGGCGGCGGGGCCTTGAGTATCGTGCGCTTAAAGATGAACGCCATCAGTATCGCCACCATTACTCCGATCGCGTACATAAGCAGCATCAAAAGGGCACCGACCGAGACCACGCCGAAGACCATTTGCCCGCCGAAGAACGCGCCGACCATCAACGTGTAAACCGGCAGACGCGCGGAGCACGACATAAACGGCGCGATCAGGATCGTCGCGAATCTATCGCGCCGGCTCTCGATAGTGCGCGTCGCCATAATGCCCGGTATGGCGCATGCAAAGCTGCTGATAAGCGGCAGGAACGCCTTGCCGTGGAGACCGACACGGGACATAAGCTTGTCGAGCAGGAACGCCGCCCTAGCCATATAGCCCGAATCCTCAAGCAGCGAGATGAACAGGAAGAGAAGCAGGATCTGCGGAAGGAAGACGACCACGCCCGCGACGCCCGCGATAACGCCATCCGCGACAAGATCGGTCAGTATCCCGGCCGGCATTGCATCTCGGACAAGAGCACCGAGAGAGCCGAAGCCTTTATCTAGGAGATCCATCGGCAGAGTTGCCCAGGAGAAGATCGTCTGGAAAACGATAAGCAGGATGCCGACGAGGATTACCAGGCCGAAGACCGGATGCGTGAGAACACGATCGATCTTGTCGGAGGTCCGATGGCTCGCGTGATCGGAATGCCAAACAGAATCCTGGACAGCACCCGCAATGAAGTTGTACCGCGCAAAGATCTTTCCATTCGGTCCTGAATCCTGTTCGTCGGCATAATACACGTACGGAACAACCGGCGTCGTGCCGATGACCTCGTAAACTTTTTCCGCGAGTTCCTGCCGCCCTCTTCCGCTTTTTGCGTTGACGCTTACGACCGGAGTCTTGAGCAGTGTGGAAAGTATCTCGACGTCGATCTCGTGACCCTGTTTCTCGAAGGCATCGATCATCGTCAAGGCGATGACCACCGGAATACCAAATTCGAATATTTGCGTTACGAGATAAAGATTGCGCTCTAGGTTGGTCGCATCTACGACCGCCACGATCACGTCAGGCTTTGGGACGTCGGCGATCTCGCCGGTGATGACCCCGCGTGCGATCTGCTCATCAAGAGATGTCGCGTCGAGGCTGTAGAGCCCGGGCAAGTCGATGAGATTCGCAGACCTGCCGTTAAGCTGCCACACTCCCTGCTTGCGCTCGACGGTTACGCCCGGATAGTTTGCGACCTTCTGCTTTAGACCGGTCAGGGAATTGAAAAGCGTAGTCTTGCCGGCGTTCGGATTACCGGCTAAAGCAATGGTAATAGACTGCGGCTTAGCGGCTGTTTTTTCGATTGTCTGGATTTTCGTCATACCAGGCTTACTCAGACAAGTTCCTCTACGTGACGAAAGCCCTCATCAAGCAGCCGAGCTATATGTTCATCATCCAGCGTGTAATAAGCAATTTTTCCTTCTCGGCGAAAGCGTACCAGTTTCATCTGCCGGAGCGTCCTCAAAGAATGCGAGACTGCCGACTGAGAAACGCCCAGTAGATTCGCAATATCGCACACGCAGAGTTCCTCTTTTGCGAGAGCAAAGGCAATGCGAACCCGTGTCGGATCACCGAGGAGCCTGAAAGTATCGGCCAGCAATGAAACTGCATTAGCGGATTTCATTGCTTTCCGAACGCTTTTAACTTTTTCCGCATCTATGAATTCTATTTCACAGGAATCACTTACTGCTTCGGTCGCTTTTACCGTCATCTACACCCTCCATCCAATTCGGATGCCTTGCAATTAGTGCTTATATGAACAGATGTTCATATAGTATAAGGGTAGTTTACCAAGCTGGCCACGTCAAGAACGCTGATCAGAATGCTGGCGGCGACTCGATGACCAATGCCCCGAGGTCTTTGTTCGCCGCAATCCGTTCTGCTTTGTTGACCGCTAATCTTCAACGCGACGGCGGTCGAGATAATTTATAAGCTTATGACCGCAATAGAGAATCGAAACGGCCAGAATGTTGCGAGAATGAGGAAGTAGGTAAGATTGCTCGGGTCTTGCTTCATGTGGTTGGTTCGTGGTCATCCGAGCTGCCAGACGCACTGATCAGCGCGGAGCCCGGCCAGCCCGATTGTATGAACCACACGGCGGCCGCCGCGAAAAGACCGAGATATTTGAAGCGATGTCGTTGCGCGAACATTCCCAAACCGAACTCATGTTCACGTCGTCCACTTTATGTCGCGTAAGAAGGACCAGGCAAATCGAGTTTCCGGCTAGCGCAATCAGGCTGACTGCGCCCATCATCTCGAAGATCGGAAGCGCGGGAACGAGTAGCTTGTAAACCACCTGCCCTAGCACGATTAGAGCGGCGATCAGTACCAGCGCTCCCTTAAAGAAGGCGACCTGCGCTTTCGCTCGAGACGATTTATAAGGCACATAAAGGCTCAGCCCATAGGTCATCGCATCGCCCAGATTGTCGAGCGAATCCGACAACAGAGAACTTGAGCCCGCATAGATGCCCGCTCCGATCCCGGTTACAAACATGACAACATTGATCGCTAGAACTATCTTCAACGTCGAGCTCTGCCTCCCTCGAAGTTCGGCGAGCACGTCGCCCTTTTCACAACAATCGCTCATATTGAAACCTTTTCAGAATTCTGCCAACACGACAGCTCTCGTCCCGCCGGAATCCATTCCGGTTCGTCAAAGGATGTTGTTTCAGCTCCCCATCGATTAGCGATCGAGGTCCCGCATCGCCCCTGCGCCAGTTTTCTGCCGATGACGAAAAACCTTGGGGTCTCCAGCATGCCGAGGCTCACGCGATCTTTGCGGTCTCGCTCGGTTTTCGACTCTATTGCGATTGCTCTGATCTGAATGAACGCCCTTTATACCGTGCGCATTTCTAGATAGCTGGATAATGCGCAGTTGATGGGTCGGCTGAAGTAGCGGTACAACGAAGATCACAATCTGTAAATAACTGACTCTTTACTCCCAACGCCGAGCGACTCAGCCAACACTAGTTCTTCCGAGTTCTCCACCGTCAATCACTTGCGGAGTGCTGCCAGTCATTTGATTCTCCCTTTTCTCGCCTCGTTCTACTCGCCTACCAAGAAGAAAACCGGCGCACAGTAGCAAAGTCATGATCAGCGCGCTGGCGACTACAAAAATTATGAACTGGTGTTGAGTAAGAAGATGAAAAAAATCTGTTTCTTGTTCCATACAAAATTCTAATTTCCATCAGGCAGCTAGATTTGACGGCTCTTAATGATGTATCCGCCTCAGAAACGGATCTTCCCACTCTTGCGCTTTCGGCGCTTATTGGCAAGAAATGAACGCCCCTGTGCACGGTTCAGACCGGCCGCCTTCGTGTCCTTCTTCGAGAATCTGAATCGGCGAAGTCCGAACTTGGGAATTACGTAAAGCACTAGTGCCGCCAGTACGGCAAAAATAAGTGTTCCCCAGAAAGTCTCGTATCTGTCCATTTATCTTAAAACTTCATCGTTGCGGACGACTGAACTTTGTTTATTTCTTCTTCACCGTTTCCTTATCGTTTCCCTGTCCTGCGGGGCGAGATGCGCCGAAGTGACGCTTCATATCCCGAGTGCCGAGTATATGCACTCCGACAATCTTTTCCGCGTCAGTCAAACCATCCGCGCTGTTTGTGTCTGACACGTTATCCGTCTCACTTTTATCTCGCGATCTTGTTTGCGGCACTATTCTATTCTTTTTCACTTTCCTCGCTCCTTGTTCACTCAAACTTCAGCAGCCGAAGACTGTTAAGAATCACCAGCACGGTCACGCCGACATCGGCAAAGATCGCCATCGCCAGGCCGCTCACGCCCACGATGGCCAAAATGACAAACAGCAGCTTCGTAAGCACGGCGGCGGCTGTGTTGATCCTGATCGTCGAAATCGTTTTGCGACCGAGACGGACGAGATATGGGATGAGTTCCAACCTATCGTTCAGTATCGCGATCGAGGCGGCCTCGATGGCGGTGTCGCTGCCGGCCGCGCCCATCGCGATGCCGACGTTTGAGAGAGCAAGCGCGGGAGCATCGTTGACACCGTCACCGACCATCGCCACGGCTCCGTATTCTTTGAGAAGATCCTTTATCGCTTCGGCTTTGTCCTCGGGAAGCATCTCTGCCCGGACGACGCTGATGCCGACGAGCGCCGCGACGGCGTCTGCCGGAGCTTTGTTGTCGCCGGTAAGCATCACCGTTTCAATACCCAAATTCCGGAGCTCGCTAACGGTTTGTTTTCCTTCCGGCTTTAGTTCATCGGTCAGGGCGATGACGCCCTCGACGCCGCCATTACTGCTGACCACGATAGAAGTCTTACCCTCGAGTTGAAGGGCCCCGACCGTCGCCACTACCTCTTCCTGAACCGCGTGCTCTTCGGTAATGAACGGCAGCTTGCCGATACAATGGTGCTTGTCATAACAGACCACGCAATCGGCCTGGGCACCTTTGCCCATCACGGCCTGAAAATTCTCAACGCCGTGGATCTCGATCTTTTCCTCTCTCGCCGCGTCGACGATGGCCTGAGCAAGCGGATGTTCCGAGTAAGTTTCGATTCCGGCGGCACAGGCGAGAAGATGTTCCCGCGTGGTCTCGCCGAAGGGAATCACATCGGTGACCTTCGGCTTGCCGTAGGTCAGAGTTCTCGTCTTGTCCATCGCGATGGCCCTGACTTGGCCGATGGCCTCGATATATTTGCCGCCTTTTATCAATGCGCCACGGGCGGATGCATTTCCAATCGCCGCGTAGATCGAGATCGGCGTGCTGATGACGAGCGCGCAGGGACAGGCGATGACGAGGATAGTGATCGCCTTTTCGAACCACGGATTGAACGGTTGTCCGAAGAACAGCGTCGGAACGGCAACTAGTAACACCGCGATAAAAATGATCGACGGCGTGTAGTAGCCCGCAAAGGTTTCGATAAATTTCTGTGTCTCGGCCTTGGTTTTCGTAGCGGCGAACGTGGTGTCGATAATTTTGGCAAGAGTTGAATCCTTCGCGAGCTTTGTGACCTTCGCTTCCAGATAGCCCTGCAAGTTCAACGTTCCCGCAAAAACTAAATCGCCCGCGTGCTTGTCTTTCGGCAGCGGCTCGCCCGTGATCGTCGATTCATCAACCGAGGAAGAGCCAAGAACAACCTCAGCATCCATCGGGATCATGTCCGATGGCTTCAGAACTAGAATGTCCCCGGTGTTTATCTCCGCCAGCGGAACGTCACTGACCTCGCCGTCCGCACCCTTGATCGCTGCCGTCTTCGGAGCGCGGTCAACCAGCGCCTGCAACGCGGATTTGCTCGTGGCAATGCCGAATTTCTCGAGCGTCTCACCCAGCGTGAAAAGCACAACCACGACCGCCGCTTCTGGATACTCGCCCAAATAAAAAGCGCCGACAACGGCGATCGTCATCAGTAGGTTGATGCTCTTAAAATTAAGTTTCGAGAGCGCCTGCAGCCCGCTCCACAACGTTCGCCAGCCGATCGCCAGAATAATGACGGCAAAAAAGACCGCAGCGACCGGCCGAGAGTATTTCTCTCCGACCAGATACGCAAAAACATCAATATTCGCAAGCGAAAGAAACTCGAATACGCCCACCAGTGCCACGCTCGCCAACATCCAGCGAAACTTCGAATCCTGCCAAAGCGAACCTGTCTTCGCTACTTCCATATAATTACCTCGCTGCCGTACTGCTCACACAAAGCCGCCGCGGGCTTTCTTATCGATATGCGGAACGGTTGCGTTTTCCGCACATTGGCACGTCTTTTTGTGCCAGAACAAGGGATCGAGACCGCTACCCAGCCGCGAAGTTAAGCGGACAACGCGATAACAAAGTTGTTTCGCCCTCATCTTCATTGATTTGTTATGCCGACCGTGATTACGAAGATATTTGCCTCAAACTATTTTCTAATTTCCCAATCCCCCAAAAACTCTCGATCATAGTGTCCCTTTTTCATCATTTCCTCTCGCATCTTGATAAAATTGGGGTTGTCAGGTTTCACAGTCTTGATAAGCTCTGCTCGGTCTTTGAAAGATCGCTCAAATCCACCCGGAGTCATTGTCAGCAGAACTTTGACCGGAACTTTCCCGAGATTTCCTTGTGCGTGCGGCGTTCCGCGTGGAATGACGATATATGAACCGGCGGGTAACTCATAAGTTTTGTCGGCGATTTTAGCGGTCAACACTCCTTCCAACACGTAATAGGTCTCGTCCGTATAATTGTGCCGGTGAAGGCGCGTTTTGTAGCCGGGCTTTTCCGTTAACTCGACAAGCGACCACGCGCCGTTTGTATCTTCACTCGAAGCTAAGAATCTTGCTGTCCCCGCGTCGTAAATGGCTTCATCAGGTTTACCGGGCTTGAGGGCAACGATTTTTGGTTTGTTTCTATCTTGCTCGGATTGAATCTGTTCAGGCTTTATTTGAGCTTTTGACACACGCCCGGAGTTGAAGAACAGCGCGGAAATAAGAATGAGGAACAAAAGTGTTTTCTTCACGGTATATCTCCTTATAATTTCTGAATCTTAAATAGTTCCGCTCGCGATTTCACACCTTATAGCAAAGCTATTCAACTGCTAGTAACACCGGTCGCCATTGAACACGCCTAATGGGAGTGCCGGCTTATCGATCCGTCCGCTTCCAGGGCGGCCGACCGCGCAGAAGGTTGGAAAAACTCATCGTGGGCGTTAAAAAGCTTCTCAAAAGTTTCACCTTCACCGTAAGACGCTTGCTCCCGCCGCGTTCGAAGCGACGTTTTAAAATGTATTTGTCGATGGCATCTTCCCCGACCAAGATGCCGGTACCGACCGACGGCGTTAGGACCAAATCCGTCCATGCCATCGTACTGTGTCCGTTCTTTTCTCGTAGCCCAACATTTCCGATCGTGGCCTCGCTTATGGGCCCCATCTCGAATTGCGTGCTCCAGGCCGTCGACCACGCCAGAGCTTTGAGGCGACTGGTCCAGTACGCCTTCGATTTTCCGAATTCGGCCGTTCCGGAGCGATCACTGTTGTTGATAAAAATCCTTCCCGTGACGGAGCCCTGGAGGGGATGTGCAATATTGTTGACAAACGGGGAGTCACCATCGTTCCAACCCCTGAGACTTCGAACGGATCGCCCCCAGTCGCGGAAAAACTTCCCCTCGAATTCACGTCGCGTCTTGGACTGGAACAACCGCGTACCGTGTTTCACCGCAAGGAACAAGCCCGACTGCTCAAGTGCCGGTTTCCAGTGGAATCTCGCCTCGACGGGTTTAGCGTCTTTCGTACCCGCATCATCCTCAAAGGGATTAGGAGTCAGTCTTCGGCCGGTCCGGAAATTCTTACAGTCGCCCTTTGGATTTGGTATCGTCGTTTCTCGGAACGGAAGCGGTACTCTCATTGTAGAATTCCATTCCGCTTTCATACGGAAGAGAGGATCCTTGTCGCGGCCGATTCCCGAGGCGCAATCGGCCTCGTCGAGGGGACTTGCACGCTCCGAAGGGCTTTTGACCGATGCGGGAAGGGGTTGCTCCGCAGCGGCGGTAGCCACTTCATGACCAGTGTCAGAAAACCCGGGTCCCGTCGCAGACGTCTTCTGACCCGCCGTTTGAATTGCAAGGATTCCCAACAGCACGGACGAGAGTCCGGCAATTCGCGTTAGATCCACTAAAAGACGTAAACCCATAAACTACAGTTTTGACCTCCCCAAGTGAAAATTACACTACCGACTCAGTTCGGCGGCGATGAGTGTCCGTAGTTCCGCCTCGCCGAACCGGATCGGCTGGCGTCCGTTTACAAAGAATGTCGGCGTCTGCCGCACGCCAAGTGTCCGGCCATCATTGAGATCGCGCTGAAGTTTCGCCTCGTATCGGCCAGTCGCTATGGCGGCGGTTACCTTCTCCACGTCGAGCCCTAGTTCCATCGCGTACTTTTCAAAGAGGGCATCGATATCTTGCTTCGGCTGCGACGGTTTTGGGGGGCCATGTTGCGCGCCCCATTCGGCTTGTCGGGCGAAAAGCAGTTCCTGCATTTGCCAGTATTTGCCTTGCTCACCGGCTGCTTCCGTCAGAGCCGCAGCACGTAACGAACTTGGATGCAGTGGCATATAGCGGACGACTAAGCGGACCTTCCCTTCGTTGTCTTTAAGTAGCTTTTTCACGATGGGGCTAAACGCCGCACACGCTTCGCATTCAGGGTCCAGGAACTCGACCAGCGTGACTGGGGCGTCCGCGGGGCCCAGTGAATAACTGTCCGGGCGAACGAGATTCTCGGCAGTCGCCCCTGCGTTTCCCGACGTATTGGTCGGGGCTACGCGCGCGTTTTGCGTCGAGTTTCTGTAGTAACTGGTCCCGATGATCGCTCCGACAATAACGACGACAGCGATAGCCGCCAATACTTTGATCTCCTTTCTCATAAAGTCGAACCCTCCTTCGGCCGGTACATCAACATACATAGATTCACGATTGCGAAAGCGACTAGCGCCATCAACGGAATGGTGATGAACCCGAGCCATTCGATCTGCCGCGACGTGCACGAAATGCCTTGTGTGCAAGGCGTTATGCTTTCCGGGATAACCCCGTAATACAGTAAGTTGTGGTAAACGGAGATCACCAATCCTCCGAAGGAAAGCGGCAACGCGTAGAACTTTAGTCGCCTATCACGCATGATGATGCCTGCCGCTATGACAACAACGAGCGGGTACATCGCTATCCGCTGATACCAGCAAAGCACGCAAGGCGGCAGCTCCATAACTTCACTGAAAAAGAGGCTCCCGGCCATTGCAACCAACGCCGTGACCCAAGCCAAATAGGGCAGGCTGCCGTTCCTTTCAGTTGTGTCTTTCCGAGGTTTGAGCACTACACAGTACCGATGCCTTTCTTCCTTGGGCGCTTTTCAAAACTATAAATTTCGCTATTTCGTCCTGAGACTAATGTGCACTGCACGCGGCCGCTGACTTATAACCTGGAATTTCGGGTGCGTCAGGCGGCCGGGGCGTTCTCGTCAATGATGCCGTCTGTGATGACTGCGTCGTCCGCCACCGACTACCACTCTAAGAAGGCTGCCCAAGCCGGATCTCCGATAAACCGGACGGCGTGGATAATAACGGCTATTGTTGTGATAGCCATCATTGTAATCGCCATTATTTCCATAGTAGCCGCTGTTGCCATAATAGACTTGACGCCTAACGGGCTGTCGGTACACGCGACGGTCATGGTGACGGTCTTGCCGGACATGCTGTCGGCCGTGGCCATTACCTCTGCCGTGCTGTGCGTTGGCGGCTATGCTTCCGAAGCCCAAAAGGGCGACGCCAAAGATCGCGAGCATTACGCTGCGTCTTAAACTGCTTGATCGTAAGTTCATAATGCATCTCCTTAAACATCAAGAATCTGAGTTCCGACAATGCCCGAGCTGGCACTGCCGTCCAAAGCCAGGGAGAGCTTTTAGTGCCCCGACGGACACCGAATCGCCTGTGTCAGTCAAGCACTGTGCTGGCGCGCGATGCTTTACGCCCGACAGCTAAAACTTGCCGCTCGGAGCGGCGTAGAACCTAGTGCCGACGCCCGCCGTGTTTCACCGGATGGCGAATGACGACGGGGCGATGGGGCCGATGGATAACCACCGTAGGCCGCCGAAACGACCCGAACCCATAATGCGAAAATCCGAATCCGCGATGGTAACGATGGCCGTAGGGCGATGACCAGCCTGAGTAAAACGGCAGGAATGTCCGACTTCGATAAAACGGATCGTAGAGCCAGTAGCCGCTAAATCCGCGGCGACGGTTGAACGAGCTATTGCGATAACCCGAAGAAAGGCGGCTTACGGTATCCTTGGAGAGCCTCGAATTGGCCTCCGCAACCGTTTTGGCTCGATCCAAGCTCCACTGAGAAAAAGTGTCAAGTTCCTTCTTGTCGAACTTCGTTACCGCGACCTGCTTTCCACGGTCGAAAACTATTTCTTTTCCATCGCCGATCTTCTCGCCATCGATCTTTACGCTGCCTTTTTGGATGCGGACCGTGACTGCTTCTGGTTCTCTATACTGAACGCGGTAAACGCCTTTCTTATCGAATCGCACCGATGAACCCGCAAACATCAGTTCGACTGGAGCGACCTCATCGTCGTCACCGGCGACTTCGATAAGGGCGATGCCCGAACTTAACTTCAATCGCAGCGAATCGAGCGATGTATCGGTGAACTCGATCGCCGAGTTTTCGCCAAGTCTCAGATAAGACCCGGGATTTAGCAAAATTTCGGCCCGCCCGTCAGGCCCGGTTTGAAGTAAGTCGCCGTTTTCGAGTGTATCGAGCGTCGTAGCGGGCGGGGCCTCTGTTGCCCGCCTTTGTTTTGTAGTGACATCGCCCGAGACGAAGTTAATACCGCCGGCCTTAGCCGAAACGACATATTGATTCGCGTTGGTCTGCGCGTCTGTGGCGACTACGAATACAACCGCCAGAAGAATTGAAAGAGAAACGCTAATGATTGTCTTTTTGTACATCATATACTCCTATCGAT
>DAIOWA010000044.1:0-10721 GCA_036758705.1 Pyrinomonadaceae bacterium
CCGGTAAAGGAGCAGTCTGCGCCGCCGGTTGCCGAATCGCTGGTTAGCGCGTACTCCCCCGTAACCGCGCCTTCCGTACCGCCCGTCCGCTGCACCGTCAACGTCACTGTTCCGTCACCTTCGTTCGCGCCGTACTGAGGCGACGTCCACGACAATTGACCAGGGGGTACTCCGGTTCCGGTGAGGACGACGGTGGGCCGTGACGTCGTCATATCGTTGCTATTGATCGTAACCGTTTCGGTCTTTGCTCCGGCGGATGTTGGTGTAAAGGCAATGGCAAAGTTCTTCGATTCGGCCGGGGCAATGAAGACGTTTTTAGGGTCGTCAACAAATGCGAATTCCGGCGGGAATGATTGGAATCCCGGCGACTCAAGGACGAGGTTGGCGTCACCGTTGTTCGAGATCGTGATGCTCTGCGAGGCGCTCGTCGTGTTTACGGCCTGATTGCCGAAGTTCAACGGCCCGCTGGAAACCGAGATCACCGGTGCCGGTGCGTGAGTGACCGTCATTATTCCAAGCTGTGCCGGGTCGAATGACAGTCCCCCGATCTCACCGTTACCATCGAGGTCTGTATAGAGCCAGTTCGCACCTCCATCGAGCGAGTACCTGTATGTGTAGGAGTACTGAGTTGTCGAAGGGGGATTAGGAAGTGTGAACGTTCCCTGATATTCGTCGTTGTTTCCGACGTCGGTATTGAACGTTGCCGATGCGAATATCCAATTTGGATTTGCACGCGGATCAGAGCCGAGCGGACCGTATCCCACCTGTGCCGTTACCCCTGCTCCCTGGCCGGGAGCATCGGTAAGGCCTGGTTCCCATATCTGGCCTAATATTGTCTCCGATTGCTGCCCGCCGGTTCCCGAGAAGTTTGGCGGCCACTGAAGATTTGACCAGTCAGGCAAATTGGCAAGCGAGGGAATATCTTCAACTACAATGTTATCTATGCGGACGGTTCCCGTACCTTGACTAATGGCAAATTTGAAGTCTGTCAGTGTCTGTGTTGCGGTTAGAGCGGGAATACTCAATACCTGCGTTGCCCCAACATATACCAAAGCGGAATCGCCACCGATATTCCCAAGGGTGCCTGCCGGCGTATTGATACCAATAGCGCCCGGCAGATTGCTGATAAACCAGGTCACTCGCTGTTTCCCGGCAAACTCCGCACTATTTGTGCTGCCCGTGATATTCCTTAGAGAGAAAGACCCGTTAGTCCCTGAAAAATTCAGTCCGACTCTGGAATGAACGTTAGCGTTTACCGGAGCGGAGTTGTTTGTATCGAATCCGCTTCCGACAGTAAACACGGCAGCCGTCGTCTGGGCAGAATTACCTGTCACCGTTAGGTCGAAACTGATCCGTAGGGTGTTCGGTGTCGGGGAGAAGTCGGTAGATCGCGTGAATGATCCTGCATTGCCGGTATGCGCGAACTGTAATTCGCCATTATTTATCGAGACGACCGTTCCAGCGCCCGACGAACTTATCGCGTCGAACTGGATGGCGCTCGGCGTTGCGCTCACGTAATCCGGTACGGATGCCGAGATATTGAAATCCTGTGATAGATATACGCTCTGCGGCGCGGCGGTTTCCGCCTTTGGTTCGACGGCCATGACTCCGAAAACGCGCGCAGGAAGATCAATGTAAGGTATTGCGGACAGGCTGACTATTGAGGACAGCAGAACGATGGCGACCAGTGTGGACTTCTTCATAGTTATGCGCTCCGGGGTGCGAGAAAATCAGATAAAAAATGAACGAAATGACCATCGAGTTTGTACGACGCGCGCGGTCCGAAAGAGCGTACTTTACCCTTTAGCCAAACTGGGTTGGCATCGATGGCCGGATCAGCCATAAATCCAATGATGGACCTGGCAAAAAATTAGACTGTCATTAATAACGCGGGATTTTTGATAAAACAGTCCAAATATTATTTTTGGCACGGCCATTTTTCACCGCTGAGCCCTAAATTTGTTGAGCTGATGACAGCTTCGATCCATCGCGCGTGTAATGGAGCGTGGTGCGTGTTTGAGTAAAAAAACTTTTCGTCGTCGGGGAACCTTTTAAGGAGTTGGGGTGTCTAACGGGGAAAGCCCTGGCGTGTTTGAGCGTCTGAATTAGAATCCTAAATTTTGGAGAACTCTCATTATGCGAAAAGCATTGTTTTTGCTGTGGATATTGGTGTGCGCGTTTGTGGTGGCCGGACAAAATACGACGCAGAACGTGACGCCGGCTGTGACGCAGGGATCGTTGTATGCGTCGAATGTGAAAGGCGTTCAGCTTGGGGCGTGTCCGCTGAAGAATACGGCGGTGAATGTCGAGATCAGCGGGTTCGTGGCGCGGGTGCGGGTGGTTCAGGATTTTACGAATACGTTCACTGAACCGATCGAGGCTGTTTACACGTTTCCGCTTTCGCAGAACGGTGCGGTCGACAACATGACGATGACGGTCGGGACGCGTGTGATCCGGGGTAAGGTGCTGAAGCGGGAAGAGGCGAAGAAGGTTTACGAGACGGCAAAGTCCGAGGGCAAGACGGCGAGTTTGCTCGACCAGGAGCGGACGAACATCTTTACGCAGTCGGTGGCGAACATAATGCCGGGCGAGTCGGTGAAGATCGAGATCAGCTATGTCGAGACGCTGAAATATGAGGACGGCGAGTATGAGTTTGTGTTCCCGATGACCGTCGGGCCGCGGTACATTCCCGGTTCGGTGACGGACGCCGCGAAGATCTCGCCGCCGATCGCTACGACGCGTGCGGGGCATGACATTTCGATCGATGTGAATCTGAATGCGGGCGTTCCCGTTGAAGGGATCCGTTCGTCGTCGCATGCGGTCGATCAGATCAACTATTCGCCCGCCGTGGCGAAGGTGAACCTGAAGGACGAGACGACGATACCGAATAAGGATTTCATTCTGCGATACGACGTGACGGGCAAGCGGATAGAGGATGCATTGATCGCTCATCGCGGGGCTCGAGGCGGATTTTTTACTTTGGTGCTGCAGCCGCCGGACAAGATCGCGAGCGAAGACCGTACGCCGAAGGAGATCGTTTTCGTGCTGGATACGAGCGGTTCGATGTCGGGGTTCCCGATCGAGAAGGCGAAGGAAGCAATGAAGCTTTCTCTCGACGGTTTGTATCCGGAAGACACGTTTAACCTGATCACGTTCGCGGGCGACACTCATGTGCTGTTTGAATCTCCCGTGCCCGCGACGCAGGCTAATCTCGAACTGGCGCAGGAGTTTCTCGTGTCTCGAAGCGGCGGCGGCGGCACCGAAATGATGAAGGCGATCAAGACCGCTCTTGACCCGTCGGATTCGAAGGAGCATCTGCGGATCGTGTGCTTTATGACGGACGCGTATGTCGGCAACGAAAACGAGATCGTCGCGGAGATCCAACGGCATCCGCAGGCTCGCGTGTTTTCGTTCGGCATCGGGTCGTCGGTGAACCGGGCTCTGCTCGACAAGATGGCCGAGGCGGGGAAAGGCGAGGTCGAATATGTGGCGCTTGAGGACGACGGTTCGAAGGCGGCGAAACGATTCTATGAACGCGTCCGCTCGCCGCTGCTGACGGACCTTTCCATCGAATGGAACGGCCTGCCCGTCGCCGATGTTTACCCATCGAAGCTGACGGATCTTTTTTCGGCGAAACCTGTCGTCGTGAAAGGACGCTATACGAAGGGTGCTCGCGGATCGATCAAGCTGAAGGGTAAGATCGCGGGCCTGCCGTATGAACGTTCGATCGATGTTGATCTGCCCGAGGCGGAAGCGGCGAATGATTCCCTCGCGTCGCTGTGGGCCCGGCAGCGGATAGATGAACTGTCGAGCGACGCGCTCAGTTCTGCGGCGCCCGCAAAGATCAATAAGCAGATCACCGACCTCGGGATCGAGTTCGGGTTGATGACGCAGTTCACGTCGTTCGTCGCCGTCGAGGAGAAGATCGTCAACCAGAACGGCAAGCCCGTGAAGGTCGAAGTCCCGGTCGAGGCTCCGGCGGGAGTCGATATGTCGAAGGCGGGTGGGTATCAGGTAGATGGAGCGGATGATTCGAGTGGTGGGGGAGGCGGTGGCGGCGTCGCAAGGTTGAACCAGACGCAATATTTTCCGCCTGCCAAGGCTTCCGTCAAAGTCAAAGATAAAGGTCGGCAGTTGGTCGGCAGGCGAGCCGCGGGCACCGGTCAGGGCGTCGGATACGGCTCGGGTTCCGGCTCCGGAAGCGGCACGGGAAATGGCTCGGCTCCCACACTTGCGCCGCCTCCGCCGGCTACCAATGGTCAACGAGCATTCTCCTCAGCCATGAGTCAGACGGTGAACGTCACGGGTGGAGAATCGGAGGAGATCAGAACGGATGACACGCCGTTCCGACGGCTTGAGACGTTAACAAATCTTCAGCGACCGCCGGCAATTTCCTACGGCGTGATCAACGGAAAAGTCCTTTCGCTTCCGGTACCGGAATACCCTGCGGCCGGGAAGGCTGTCGGTGCGACGGGAACCGTTTCGGTCTATGTCCAGATCGATGAAAAAGGAAATGTCACGTTGGCTCAGGCCATATCCGGGCATCCTCTGCTTCGAGCCTCGGCTGTAGCCGCAGCTCAAAAGGGTCGGTTTGTTCCGACGGTTGTGTCCGGCAATGCTGTGATCACGGAAGCAGTGCTCAACTACAATTTCGCCAATCCTTTGAAGGAAGCGAGTACGAATGCCGCGGCAGGGAATCTGGCTATGCGCAGTCCGCAAAGCAAGCCGCCGACCGAGGCTGATCTTCGCCAGGTGAAACTGAAGACCAGACTCCACACGTGGCTCTATGCCGTCGTTGAGCGGGTCGAGAAGAAAACGTCTCCCACACCAAATGAATCGACGTTTGTTCGCGATGGAAAGGCGAGTGTCGAGATCGTGTTTCCGTCGGCGGTGACTCAGAGTGTGCTGGAGAGGCTGAAGGCGCTTGGGTTTGAGGTCGGGAAGTCGGAGGGCAAGTCGGTCGTCGGCAGTATTTCGATCGTGAAGCTGCGGGATCTGGCGGAGCTCGATGAGGTGAAGTATGTGATCCCGCGGATGTTGTGACAATCGTAATGCGACGGCATATGAACGGTGATGTCTCTTTGCCGTCAAATTTTCGACGTCTATAATCAAACAATGTTTAGTCGCCTATTGCTTCCTTTCGTCGTTCTATTCTTCGCCGTAACATCTCTTGCCCAAGGGGATCTGGAATGGGTCCGCTTGAGTGCGGGCGACGGCGAAATAGAAGTGTCGGGTCCGCCGAATGGAATTGTGCTGCACCAGGAAGAGACCTCGCGGGTTGCCATGGACTTACCCGACGCATGGTTCGTAATTTCTGCGGATCGAAGAACAAATGCCAAACTCTTCATCAACAACATTAAGTCAAGCAAGAAGGACCGCGTATTCGTCGAAACAAGAAGGATAGGAGATGCCCTTGTTAAGATACAAATACGGGATTGGGAAAAGGTGTACAGCGTTGAAGTCCACATTGCTGGCGAAGACGATGCGTATCAGATTTCGGCTGTTGCGGCGACCAAGGATAATGAGTCACTCCGAAGATTTCTCGGATCGATCAGAATTTCCGGCCGAGTCGCTTTCCCCGACCTTTTATCGGCTTCTCGAGCCGCACCCGGCGAGGTCCTGCCCATCGAGAAGCTGCGGATAAGCCCGATGGTACTCGCTTCGCTCAAGAAACCGGACGCATCGCCCAGCGCCGCTAAATTTGCGAAGATCGAACGCCTCGACGAAGGTTTTGACATGGGATATTCGCGGAGACTGTTTGTCGTCCAAAAGCCGAGGGCCAACTTTACGAGTGAAGCGCGCTCTAATGGAAAACAAGGCACAATCACGGCGAAGGTGGAGTTTCGCTCGGACGGGACGATTGGAGCGTTTACCGTTGACCCAACGATTGACAAGGGGCTTGCGCAGAATGTTGCGAAGGCGGTATCGATGATCAAGTTCGTGCCCGCAGAAAAGGATGGAGCCCCCGTTACCGTATCCAAATACGTAAGCTACTCGTTCACTATTTACTAATCATTGATCTGATTCGTGGTCGCCGCATTATATACAGCATATACAGCTTCACTTCAATTCCACGCGGATGAGTTTTACTGGAGTTTTCGCGCGGTTTTGGACGTGGTGGGCGGGTTGAGATTCGATCCAGACGGCGAAGTTTTTGGTGGGTGGATCTTTGAGGGCTCGGATGTCTAAGAGAGCCTTGCCGCCCGAGTCCGTGTCTAGGATGTCTTCGCGTGAGATGACGTAGATGACGGCGGGCATGGTGTGTTTGTGGAGCGGCTCTTTTTCGCCGGGTTCGACCGTGACGGCGAGTACTCGGACGCGATCGTTTTCGAATAGAATTTTGTGATTTTTAGGCGCGGCGGTAACGGCGTCCATGGTGTCGGCCGCGTTCGCTCCGGAGCGTTTCTTTACATCCACTATCAACAATTCGCCGTCGGTCGTGCCGATGTTTTCTTCGGAGTGCGTGACGTCGGCGAACCACATCGCCGCGTTCGCTTTTACGTCGATGTCGCGGGTCGTCTCGCCGATCACGCGTCTTTTGTGATCAGTCAGAGCAATGACTACCGAGTCTTTGTGGGTGTGGGTCGGACGTTTGTCGCCGGGATGGTCGATGATGTGCGTGACTTTTACCCAGTCGTTGTCGAGCAGGACCTTGATGTCTTGACCATATGCGGCGGCGGCGAGGAGTGCGATGACGAGCGCTATTTTCATTCGGTGGATGATAGCACGGGTTGGGATCTCGGATCTGAGATTTGAGATTTGAGATTTCGGATTTGAGATTTGAAATTTCGAAGCTTGGAAAGGCGGAACCACAGAAAACACAGAACAAGACGCAGAAAGAAAGAGGCTGCCGCGAATTGGTTCGGGCAGCCTTGGTTGTTGGTTGAGAAAAGAGAACCACCCCGTCAGCCGAAGCGGCTGCCACCCCTCCTTCGTAAGGAGGGGAGTCGCGAATGTTAGCTCTTGCGAAGTTCGGTCAGGACTTGTTTGGCGACGCCTTTTAGGGTGTCGAATACGCCGGTGCCGTTGAAGGCGACGGCTTCGAAGACGGGTTCGTCCTTTTTGCGGAGCTCGTAGGCGAGGTCTTCCATTGGGATTACGTTCGGGAGGTCGCGTTTGTTGAGCTGGAGGACGTAGGGGATCTTCATCAGATCGTAGCCCTGCGTGGCGAGATTTTCTTCGAGGTTATAGAGCGATTCGATGTTAGCGTCCATTCGCTCTTCCTGGCTGTCGGCGACGAAGACAACTCCATCGACTCCTTTTAGGATCAGCTTACGCGAAGCGTCGTAATAGACCTGGCCGGGAACCGTGTAGAGATGAAAACGCGTCTTAAATCCGCGGACGGTTCCGAGTTCGAGCGGCATAAAGTCGAAGAACAGAGTGCGGTCCGTCTCCGTCGCGAGGCTGATGAGTTTTCCCTTCGCTTCCTGCGCGGTCGAATCGTAGATGTGCTGCAGATTCGTCGTCTTGCCGCAGAGGCCCGGCCCGTAATATACGATCTTGCAGTTGATCTCCCGTGAAGCGTAATTGATAAAGGTCATAACATTTTCGATTTTCGATTTTCGATTTGCGATTGAATGATTCTCGGGGGAGCCGGTTGGTGGGCCGTCGAAAAATCAAAAACTAGGCGAACAAACTGTCAATGTCATCGTCGGAGATATCGGCGAATACCGAGTCCTGGGCGATGCTGAAGGCTTTCGAGTCGTTTGCGGCGTCGTCGAGGATCGTGGCGACCTCGTGACTCGCTTTCTTGGCTCGGATCTTGACCAGGCCGAGCGTCGAGCGTTCATCGAATACGACGACTAGCAGGCTGCGGCCGATAACGCTGATGAAGATGCTTTCGCGTTCGCCTTCGTGGACGACGGACGGAAACGTGTTCTCGCCGATCAGCTTCGCCATCGAGTGGGTGGCGGCGACGTTGCCGGCTGCGAGTGACGCGAAACTGGTCGTGTCCATGTCGCCGATCTCGCCGTGGACGGCGATCGTCTGGCCGTCGCGGTCAACGAGAAAGACCGCACGGGCGGCACATTCCACGCACAAACGCCCGATCACGGACTTCATACGCTGGAATTGTTGATCTTGAATAATAAAGGCTTGAGCCATTGGAGGGGTTCCTTGACTGATTTTCGGTGGAGAAAACCACAGCGAATTCGCGGGTTTTGGTGAGTTGCGGTGAACGCAAGGCGAATCCGGAGGCGCGGATGTCGCAGTTAGAAATCTAGCATAGATGGTTCGGAGTGTACAAGATGTTTTTGCATTGTTTGTATTAGGCGGTGTCTGTAGCCCGCTGTGTCCGTAGCCCACTGTGTCCGTAGCCCGCACGTCAGTAAGGGCGCCTGTGATGTATCGGGCGTGGTCCGTGGTCAATAGAGGGTCGATCGGCAGAGGGAGCCCTCCCTAACGGTCGGGCTACTGACACGTGCGGGCTAGAGACACGAGCGATCGGCTATCAGGCAGATTTATAGAATCGGTAGAAATTCGTTATGATAATTTCGGTGTTGCGGGTTATTTAACTCTGAATGCAGGCAGTTACGCTTGCGGGAGCGTGTTGTGGCAGAATTGACGAATGGAAGAAACGCCTACTGAACATAGGCCGCTCGATGTGCTGATCCTGGCTGCGGGACTTGGTACACGAATGCGGTCGGATCTGGCAAAAGTCCTGCATGAGGTCGACGGACGGCCGCTGATCAGCCATGTTTGCCGGACTGCGGCATCGCTCGCGCCCGAAAAGATATACGTCGTGATCGGCCATCAGGGCGATGAGGTCCAAAAGGCTGTGCTTCGCGATCTGGACGAATCGCAGGTGATGTTTGTCGAGCAGAAGGCTCAGCTTGGTACGGGTGACGCGGTGAATTCGGCTCGTGAGTATTTGCAGGATCGCGATTCGACGCTCTTGATCTTGTCGGGCGACGTTCCACTGATCAGGCCCGAAACCCTCGCGGGCCTGGTGCGTCAGCATCTCTCGCATCGCGGTACGGGAGCCGCGAGCACGATCCTGACGGTGAAGCTGAAAGATCCAACGGGCTATGGGCGAATAGTCCGCGGCGACGGCGGAATCTTTGAATCGATCGTCGAGCAGAAGGACGCGACCGACGAACAGCGCGAGATACGAGAGATAAACGCGGGCATTTATTGCTTCGATACGAAGCTGCTTTTCTCGGCGCTCGAAGGCGTAAAGAACGACAACGCGCAGGGCGAATATTATCTGACCGATGTGCCGACGCTGCTGCGGCATGCAGGCGAGCCGGTCGCGATCTATCAGCACGGCGATACGCAGGAGATCGAGGGCGTTAACAATCGGATGCAGCTCTCGGATATCGAGCGGCTGCTGAGGCGTCGTACGATCGCGAAGCTGATGCTGGATTACGGCGTGACGTTTGTCGATCCGCGGACGGCGTACGTTAGCGAGTTTGCCCGCGTCGGACGTGATACGGTGATCTATCCGAATGTGGCGATCGAGGGCGAGACGACGATCGGTGATGGATGTGTGATCAGGTCGGGCACGCGGATCGCGAATTCGAAGATCGCGAACGGTGTCGAGATACTTGATAGCTGCGTGATCGTGGATTCGGAGATCGAGAGTGATTGCAAGGTCGGGCCGTTCGCGCACCTTCGCGGTCACGCAGTGATGCGAACCGGTGCGAAGGTTGGGAACTTCGTCGAGCTGAAGAAGACCGATCTCGGCAGCGGATCAAAGGCGAATCATCTTGCGTATCTGGGCGACGCGACGATCGGCGAGAAGTCGAACATCGGCGCCGGTACGATCACGTGCAATTATGACGGTAAGAATAAGCACGCTACGCAGATCGGGTCGAACGTGAGGATCGGCTCGGATACTATGCTGGTTGCTCCGGTGTCGGTCGGCGACGGTGCTTCGACCGGTGCGGGAAGTGTTGTGACGAAAGATGTCGAACCGGGCGATCTGGTCGTCGGTGTGCCCGCTCGGGTTCGGAAAGGACGGTAGTGGGTCAGTCTGGATTTCAGTGTTGTTTCGAGCGTGTTCGTGTATTTAATGGTTTCGGATCTTAAGACCAACGACCAAAACCACGAACGCACACTAAATGACACGAAAAAAGGCGAAATAAATATCTGACCCATCTCCGAAAGAGATAGTTTATGAAGATCTTGTTTTATCTACTCGCGATCGTCGCAGGTGCATTTGGTTTGTTTGCCCTTGTTCGCGCGACCGAAGCGGCTCTTTCGGGCGGCGGGCTTAATAGTGTTCAGTTCGTGATAGGCATTATTGGAATTATCCTTGCCACGCTGTGGGTGAAGCGAGCGAGAGCGGCGAAGTGAGACCAGTTGAAGGTCAGATGAGTGATATAATTTGCGGTTATGAGCGTCACAATCGAGATATCTAAGGAAGCTGAATCAAAGCTCAAGAAGCGCGCGGAGGAAATGGGAAAGGACTTTCCGGAGTTCGTTGAATACCTAGTCGAACTCGAAGCTCGGCTCCCGGAGCCGAGTTTTGATGAGATTGCTGCTCCGCTCCATAAGGCGTTTGAGGAAAGTGGCATGACCCAAGAAGAATTGGACGAGTTCACCGATCAGTTGATCCGTGAAGTAAGAGCAGAGAAACCACTTCACCTCAGATGACGAAGGCGATCTTTGATACAAATGTTTACCTTCAGGCGGCATTGAGCAAGACGGGACCAGCATATGCTTGCTGGCAACTCGTTCTTGGCGGCTCCGTGCAGGTGTTTCTTACGCCGCAGATCATC
>DAIOWA010000045.1:0-10713 GCA_036758705.1 Pyrinomonadaceae bacterium
ATTGCCGCGGAAAAGTAGCTTTGCTTCCAAACGAAATAGCCGACGAAGATCGCAGGAAAAATGATCTGAAACAACGACCCGCCCGCAAAACCCATAAACTCGCCGAAAGGAGCGAATACGAAGTGTCCAGTTTCGTGGATCGGCAGGTCGACCATGTCGAGAAAGCTTCCGGCGAGCGGGTTGTAGGTGATCCACAAAAAGTAAATCGTGAGAACGCCGGCGAATATCAGTTTTGGGTAGCTCAACTGCATCGTATTTTATTTATCGATCAAAGAACTCAGTTTTGGAGATGCCATAGAATGCGCACTCTTCGGCGTAATGCACTTCGTTCTTCTCAAACTTCATTCCGAGCTTTTCCATTATGTGCTGCGAAGCTCGATTCGCGACTACGGCCACCGCCACGATCCTCTCCAGGCCCATCGTGTTAAAGCCATATTCCAACCAGCCGCGAGCCGCCTCAGTTCCAATGCCGAGTCCCCAATATTTCTTGATAATGCTGTACCCGACCTCGATCTCGCCCGTGTCCTCGAGAGGCTGCAGCCCGGCCGTCCCGATCATCTTACCCGTTTCTTTCCAGATCATCGGACACATTCCGGCACCGAATTTCTCGTAGCAGTCCCTATAAAACTTCATACGCGTCGACAAGGCTTCGGCGTTCTGTCGCCTCGGTCCGCCGAGATACCGGTTTACGTCGGGGTCGGACCGCTGCTCGATCAACAGCGGAAGATCGTCGTCAACGAACTTTCGAAAACTTAATCTTTCTGTCTCGATCATAATCTAGATAGACCTGTTTCATTTACGGTGAGAGGCGTTCGATCCTCCAGGCATTTTCAACGAGCGAATACCGGATCCGGTCGTGCAGGCGGCTGCGGCGGCCTTGCCAGAATTCGAATTCGGACGGCGTGACGCAGAACCCGCCCCAATGTTCCGGACGCGGCACCGACCTTTCCGGATACTTTGCTTTCATCTCTTCAAACCGCGATTCCAAAACTTCCCGTGACTCGATAGCCGAACTTTGTGCTGATGCGAGAGCGCCGATCTGACTGAGATACGGACGAACGGAAAAGTACTGGTCCGATTCGTGTGCCGAAACCTTTTCCGCAGTTCCGCGGATGAAGATCTGCCGTTCGAGTTCCTTCCAGAAGAAATGCAGGTAGCAGTTCGGGTTTGCGGTAAGCTCGCGGCCTTTGCGGCTGTCGTAGTTTGTGAAGAAAGTGAAGCCTTGGGCGTCGAAACCCTTCAGCAAAACTGTCCGGCCTGAAGGGATCCCATCGAGCGACGCAGTGCCGAGATGCATTGCGTTTGGTTCAAAGATCTCGGCTTCGGTCGCTTCATCAAACCAGGCAGCGAACTGAACGAAAGGATCGAGGGCGACGCTTGCACGTGACAGTTCGTGCTGCGAGTATTCCTGTCGTAATGCTGCGAGGTCTTTAGTCATATCAAATGAACAAACAATCCGTCCTTCAACTTTGGCTCGAACCACGTCGATTTTGGCGGCATTATCTCGCCCATATCGGAGACGGCAAACAGATCGTCCATCGAGGTCGGATGCATCGAGAACGCAACCGCGTACTCCCCCGAATCTACCAGCCGCTCGAGTTCGTCAGTACCGCGAATGCCGCCTACGAAAGAGATCCGTTCGTTGGTACGCGGATCGTCGATGCCGAGGATCGGGGTGAGAATGTTGTGCTGCAAGATGCTGACGTCCAGCCCATCGATCGGGTTCGGCTGGTGAATGTTATCGACGATGTATCGAAGTTCGCTCCATTCGCCATCGAGGTACATCGCGAAGGAACGCGGACTCTTCGGGACCTTTATATCTGTCGGCCGGATAATGAATGAGCCTTCAAGACTTGCGAGGAACTCGTCCTTCGTCAGCCCATTAAGATCCTTCACGGCACGATTGTACGGCAGGATCTTTAGGTCTTCTGCCGGGAAAACTCCGGCCATAACGAAGTTGTACGGCTCGTCGCCGGTGTGATCGGGGTTCCGATCCTTCAGGGTTTTTCGAGCAAGCGAGGCGGATTCGGCACGATGATGGCCGTCGGCGACATACAAGGCAGGCAGCTCGGCGAACGCAGCAACAAGACCATCGACGTCGCTGACCTTCCATACCGTCTGCGTCACGCCGCCCGCATCACACGGGCACTCGAACAGCGGCTCGCGTGCGGTCTCTTCGGCGATGATCCGCCGAGTTTCATCGGTCCCGCGGAATGCCAGAAAGATCAAGCCGGTCTGGGCACCGAGGTAGATCATATGATCGGTGCGATCTTTAACTTTGTCGGGCCGTGTCTTTTCGTGCTTCTTGATCAAGCCCGCGTCGTATTCGTCGATCGAACAGGCAGCGACGATGCCGGTCTGGACGTGCGGACCGATGCTCAGGCGATAGAGATAGATCGACGGTTCGTCGTCCTGCCGCAGCCAGCCTTCGGTGATGAACTTTTCAAGATTCTCCTTCGATTTCGCCAGAACGTCTGACTCGGTTGGACTTGAGCCGAGCTGGAACTCTGCCTCGGGCCGGGTTACACGAAGGAAGCTGTGCGGATTATCGGCAATGTATTCGCGGACTTCCGAATCATACGGAACGTCGTAAGGAACGCAAGCTACTTTCTCGGCAAGGTCGGTACGCGGGCGAAGTGCGCGGAATGGTTTTATAACTGACACTAGTTAAGAGCTCCTGAAGGTGTTGGCGTCGGGGTTGAGGTCGATCCTGCGGTCGGTGTCGGCAAGGGTGACGGCATTGTGGAAGCCGGAGCCGGAAGCGGATCGGCCGGTATCTGGTTTTGCTTTATCACGTCGTCGATGGCGGCGTCGTTCTGCTGCTGAATGTCGAGCATCAGCCGATCGGCGTATCCCTTCTTGTCGATCTTCCACTGGCTGTCTTCGAAGACGAACGGCCAGGTTTCCCACTGTCCGAAGGAATTCTTCACTTCGATAGTCGCTTTCTCGCCCTCGATCTTCTCGTTGCGAAACTCGAATACCTTTTGCGATTCGGGGAAAAGCGTCTCGCGTTTGACGATCTCGTCGAGCACGACATTTTGCGACTTCGCTTCCTGCTCGAGCATCTTGATCGTGTCTGCCGAGAGAAGCAGCTTCATCGTCGTCGTGTCCTTGGCCTTGACCGCCTTGGTATAGGTCTTCATGGTCTCGACCGGCGACTTCGGCCCGGACGCTGCCGCGCAGCCGATGCCCAGCACCGCGACCGCGAGCAATAAACTTGTACAAAAAGAACGCATTTTCAATACTTGCCGCAAAATGGCAATTATATCGCAGGAGTCCGAACGACGCATTTCCTTGCGAGCTTTGTGAACCCTTTGTGCACTTTGTGTTAAAACCATTCTTAACACAACGAAACACAAAGGCTTTCACAGAGGGAACAAAGGTATTGATATGGAAAGACGAAAATTGTCCGAAGAAGAAGTAAACACTGCACTTGAATCGCTGATCGGCTGGAAATTTGACGACGACAAGATCGAGCGGAAGTTTAAGTTCGAAAACTTTGCCGAAGCGCTCGCGTTCGTCAACAAGGTCGGCGAGATCGCCGAAGCCGCGGATCATCATCCGGACATCAAGTTCGGCTGGGGGTACGCCAAGATCGAAACCACGACCCACGACCGCGACGGTGTCACCGACCACGACATCGCCCTCGCTAAACAGATCGACGCGATCTCGTGAGGTGTTTCGTTTCAGTTTGCGAGGCTGAAAGTGTTTCTGGTGAAACAAGATCATAGACTTACGGGTGTTTCCTCTCCTTTTTTCAACTTCAGCGACCGGTTTACCGTTGCTGGGGACACTCCTAACTCGGCGGCGATCTCGCGTTGAGAAAACTTTCGCTGAGACAACGCGTCTACGTGTTCGATCAGGGCGTGCCGGTCGAGGGTAGATTCGCGAAGGCTCCAACCTATATGTGCGCGCTCGTCTCTTAAGCCGTCAAAGGTGAACCCGAGGAAGCGCCCGGACTTGCCTATCCGTATGGTGGCGACCTCCGTCGAGATCGGCCGAGCTGCGGAACTTCGGTGCTTCACGCCCTTGAGATAGCGGATATTCTCGCCACGCATAGATGTGCCCATTGCGAAAATGCTGTCGGCAAAATTCGAGAGCATCGTCGACCCATGCAGATGAGCTGCCGAAATATGAGATCGGGAAAAGCGTTTCGGCGAATGGGCAAGCACGAGGATCGACAACCCGTGCCGATTCTTCAAGTGAACGAGCGTTTTCATCAGCCGCAGCGTAGTCGGTGAGCTTTCGATGTTTGTGCTGAGCCACGTGATGTTGTCGATAATAATGACCTTTGCTTCGAGAAGCGTGACCAGATCGACGATGGACGTAATGAGAAACTCGAATTTATCGTCAAAACCCGGCGGCAGTTCGCTGAACGATTCAGGCGGACATCGAATGAGTTCATCGGGAAAGAGCGGGCCTGTGTCAGCAGGGTCGGGAATCTCCGCGGTGTAGCGTTTGCGAAACTGTTCGGCGTTAAGCTCGAAGTCGAAGTAGGCTACGCGTGTCGGCTCGACCTCCATCTCAAATGGGTCGAACCTCTCGCCGCCGGCCAGTGATCGTGCGATCTGCATCGCCAAAGCGCTCTTTCCGTTGCCGGTATCACCGAAGAGAATAGCCAGTTCGCCTTCGAGCCAATAGTTTGAGAAAAGCCTGCGTTTGCTACGCTTTATCTCCTCCGGGCCGCTCAGATAGGCGTTTGCAGGACGTGCTCCGAATAGATTGTCCCACCGGCGAAAGTTAAGAGACGGAAGCATCTCGTCCGTCAACTCGTCAACGTTGTGATAATCCTCGCCATGCTCTTCCACCACGCGCCGCTCCGCGAGCTTTGACCTTTCTTCGTCAAGGATCTTTTGGTGGTGCGGCGAAAGCTGATACTCCGGCGGTTGGTAGGGCGGTTCCTCAATGCCGTACAAATGCGGGTACGACTCTCTCAACTCTTCTTCGGTTTCCAATGGATCGTCATCCTGGTACATACGCATTCGTCACACGATCTAAAACGATCGGACGATGATGATGTCAGAAGTTAGGGGCGTTGTAAAGTGTTTTGTGTGTGAGACGCATAAATCTGCGCTAATGGATGCCTTCCCACTTACTCATGCGTCGCTACGCGACGCGGACGTGATTTCGTCCTTTCCGTGGGTTGAAACCCACGGCTAAAGTCACACATCGCTCCGCGATGAGAGCCGCATTGAAGACGACATCTAGTTCCGCTTCTTCAGTAGACGCTTGATGAGGTGATCGATGCCGTAGCCGATGAGTAGCGAGTAGGTTATAAATCCGACGAGAAGGCCGAGCATTGCTCCGCCGGGCATCGCGTGGCCGTAAGCAGAGACCAGATGACGATCTGTGCGACGCCGCCGAGGAAGAGGATCTTGAGAATTCTGAGGACGATCACGCGATTAATGTACCATCGATGCTGCCGCGGAGCGGCAATATGACTTTAGCCGTGGGTTTCAACCCACGGTCGGGGTTAGAATGTTTCTCGTCGCGTCGCGACGAAATGAATTTGGAACATCGAGCCGTGGGTTGAAACCCACGGCTAAATTCTGTCGGCCGGTATCGGGGCGAAAATGCGGGGTTAGCGGCGGCGGGCTTTTAGGGTGGTGGTGACGTCGCCTAGGTTAACGCCTTTGGCGCGGAGGAGGATGAGGTAGTGGAAGAGGAGGTCGGCGGCTTCGTTTTTGAAGGCGTCGAGGTCGTCGTCTTTGGCGGCGATGATAGTTTCTACCGCTTCTTCGCCGACCTTTTGGGCGATCTTGTTCAGGCCTTTGGCGAAGAGTTTGGATATGTATGAACCTTCGACAGGCTGAGTCGCTCGGCTTGTGATCACGGATTCAAGTTCGGTGAGAAATGCGAGAGAGCTTTCGGTATCGCCAAAGCAAGTATCGGATCCGGCATGACAGACGGGACCGTTCGGGCGAGCCGTGATCAGCAAAGTATCGTTGTCGCAGTCAGGCGTGATCGATACAACATCGAGAAAATTCCCGCTCGTTTCGCCCTTAGTCCAGAGCCGCTGTTTCGAGCGCGAGTAGAACGTAACGCGTCCGCCTGCCTCGGTCTCGCGAAGCGCTTCGGCGTTCATAAAGCCGAGCATCAAGACATCGCCGGTCGCCGCATCCTGGACGATCGTGGGGACCAAACCGTCGGCATATTTTGCAAAGTCGATATTCATATTCGCACCTCAACACCACGCATTCGAAGGAACCGCTTTAGTTCCGGGATCTCGATCTCGCCGTAATGGAAAACGCTTGCGGCGAGTGCTGCGTCGGCCTTTCCGCGGACGAACACGTCGGCGAAATCGTCTCGGGAACCTGCTCCGCCGGAAGCGATGACGGGAACAGACACCGCCTCTGACATGGTTCGGGTCAGTTCGATCTCGAAGCCATCTTTCGTCCCGTCAGCATTCATCGAGGTGAGCAATATCTCACCCGCACCCAGATCGACGCCGCGTCGCATCCACTCAACTGCATCGAGTTCGGTTTCGACGCGGCCGCCGTTTAGAAAGACCCGCCAGCCTCTTGCGGTCCGCTTTGCATCGACCGCAAGCACGACGCATTGCGCGCCGAAATTCTTCGCTGCCGTTTCGATCAGCGACGGATCGCGGACTGCGGCGGTGTTGATCGAGACCTTGTCGGCTCCCGCGTCGAGCAAGCGGTCGATGTCGTCGGAAGCGGAAATGCCGCCGCCAACGGTAAACGGAATGTTGATGCGTCGAGCGATCTCGCTCACCAGCGACGCAAAGGTTTTTCGCCCTTCGTTGGTCGCGGAGATGTCGAGGAATACAAGCTCGTCCGCACCGTCGGCCGAGTATTTTTCCGCAAGCTCGACCGGGTCGCCCGCGTCTCGAAGACCGACGAAGTTTGTGCCTTTGACGGTGCGTCCGTCCTTAACATCAAGGCATGGGATGATTCGTTTAGCGAGCATATCGTTTCAGCTCCTCGTCCGATATCCGTCCTTCGTAGATCGCCTTTCCGACGATGACTGCCGAACATCCGACCGCGTCAAGACACTCGACATCAGCGATCTCGCCGACGCCGCCGCTGGCGATCAGGATCAGTTTGGGAACTGTCGCGAGAATCTCTTTGTATAGGTCGACCGACGGACCGGCCATCGCGCCGTCGCGGCCGATATCGGTTACGAACGCGGAACGGACACCATTCTCAGAGTAGTCTTTAAGGAGGTCGAAGATCGAAATTTCTGTGTCCGCCTGCCATCCGTTGATCGCAACTTTCCCATCTTTGCAATCGGCCCCGAGCAAAATGCGATCGCTTCCGTACCGTTCAATCCAATCGAGAAATAGTTTGGGATCTTTTACCGCGATGCTTCCAACGTTGACGATTGCGGCACCCGTATCGAAAACCGCGTTCACGTCATCATCAGTTTTGATTCCGCCTCCGAAATCGATCGTCAGATTTGTGTTCTCTGCTACGGCGTTCAAGACCGGGAGATTCTGCGGCTTTCCGGTTTTAGCGCCGTCGAGATCGACCATATGAAGCCGGCGGATCCCGAGCCCTTCGAATCGTTTTGCGACCTCAAGCGGGTCATCAGCGTAGACCGTCTTCCGCGAGAAATCGCCGTACGTTAGCCGCACGCATTTGCCGTCGATAACATCGATCGCGGGAATGATCTCGATCATATGTTTAGAAAATTCTCCAGGATCTGCTCTCCGACTGCACCTGATTTTTCAGTATGAAACTGCACGGCGTGAAAATTTTTGTAGGACAGTGCAGCACTGAACCGCTCGCTATATTTACACGCAGCCGTTGTGTGCTCTCCGGGTTCGACGAAGTAGCTGTGAACAAAATAGACGAATGCCTCCTGTGAAACGTCGTCGAACAACGGCCCCCGAAGTTCGAAGATCTGGTTCCAACCCATATGCGGAACTTTCGAGCCTTCGTTCGAAAATCGGCGTACTTTGTACGGCAGTAAGCTGAGGCATTCGGTCTCGTTCTCCTCCGATGACGAGCACATCAAGTGCATTCCAAGACACACGCCAAGCACCGGCTGCGTGAGCGAACGAATCACCTCATCGAGTTTTCGTGTCCGAAGATACGCCATTGCGGTCGAGGCTTCGCCGACGCCGGGGAAGATCACTTTATCGGCGGAGGTCAACGTTTCCGGATCGTCAGTGATCACTGTATCGACGCCAACACGTGTGAGTGCGTTTGCAACCGATGCCGTATTTCCGGCGTTATATTTCACGATCGCAACTTTCACAAAACTCCTTTCGTACTCGGCAGCGCATCGCCCTCGCGTCGCACCGCCATCTTGATCGCTTTCGCGAACGCCTTGAAGATCGCCTCGATCTTGTGGTGCTCGATCGTCCCCTCCGCCTTGATGTTGAGATTGCACAAAGCCTTGTCGGAGAAGGACTTAAAGAAATGAAAGAACATCTCGGTCGGCATCTCACCGATCATTTCCCGTTTGAACTCCGCATCCCACACGATCCAATTGCGTCCGCCGAAATCGATCGCGACCTGAGCGAGGCAATCGTCCATCGGCAGGCAGAATCCGTACCGCTCCATGCCGCGTTTGTCAGCGAGTGCGGCAGAGAAGGCTTCGCCGAGCGTGATCGCCACGTCTTCGATCGTGTGATGTTCGTCGATGTGCAGGTCGCCTTTCGCCTCGATCTTTACGTCGAGCGATCCGTGTCGGGCGATCTGTTCGAGCATATGGTCGAAGAAATTTATGCCGGTCGAGATCTCGGCAATTCCAGATCCGTCGAGGTTCAGTTCGACGGCGATGTCTGTTTCCTTCGTCGTGCGGCGATGGGTTACGACGCGAGGCGATCGCCGTAGCAGATCGTAGATCTCGTTCCACGCATTGACCGCGAGAGCGTCGTCGCCATCGAGCGGAAAATTCTCGTTGCGAATGTAGATCGCCTTTGCTCCAAGATTTCGCGCAAGCTGAACGTCGGTTGGCCGATCACCGATCACGTATGAATTCGCGAGGTCATATTCGCCGGTCAGATACTTCCCGAGCATTCCAATACCCGGCTTCCGCGTCGGAGCGTTGTCTTTCTCAAATGTCACATCGACGAACACGTCCGCAAACACGATCCCTTCATCCGCCAGAGTTTGGAGCATAAAGTTTTGGGCCGGGTGGAAGGCCGATTCGGGAAAGTTGTCGGTGCCCATGCCGTCCTGATTCGTCACCATCACAAGAGCAAATTCGGTTTCGCGGACGATCTTTGCGAGGTTCGTGATCGCACCGGGTAGAAACCGAAGCTTCTCAAGCGAATCCACTTGGAAATCTTCCGGCTCGCGAATGATCGTCCCGTCGCGGTCAATAAATAAAACTCTTTTCATACGCCTTTTTATCCTTCGTACCTGCTGAGCGACGTCAGCAGTCGATCATTCTCAGCCGCCGTTCCGACAGTGATCCGCAAGCAACCTTCGCACAATGCAATATTATTTCGGTTCCGGACCACAATGCGTTCGTCAACCAGATACTGATAGATCGCGTTGGCATTCATCGTCGCGGCGAGCAGGAAATTTGCGTCACTTGGGTGGACTTTTTGCACGAAATCGAATTCTTGAAGTGCGTCGTTCAGTCGCGTTCGTTCGCCGATCGTTTCGCAGATCCAGGTGTCGATCTCGTCTCGTTTTTCGAGTGCGTCCAGCACCGCTCTCTGGGCTATGCCGCTGACGTTGTATGGAGGCTTTACTCGATTCATCAGCTCGATGATCTGTTTGCTTGCGAACGCGAGCCCGACGCGCAGACCCGCCATTGCCCAGGCTTTTGAGAACGTTTGGAGTACAACGATATTCGGATGTCGCGACAGTTCCGAGATGAATGATTCTGCCGCAGATTCTGAGGCGGCGTGAGCGGGTGGTAAACCGTCCGACGCCAGATCACCTTGATCAGCGGTGAAGTCCTTACCACCTGCTAACGCAGGCGGTTCTGCCTGTAGGGCCCGGCGCGTCCTCGCGGCAAAATGGATATACGCTTCGTCCATCACGACGATGCCATTGAAACTTTCCGCGATCCGGATCACGTCATCTCGCCTCATAAGATTGCCGGTCGGATTGTTCGGTGAGCAGATGAAGATGAGTTTCGTGTTCGTCGTAACGCTTTTCAATATCGCGTCGACATCAAGTTGGAAGTCGGAAGTAAGTGGAACCTCTTTGACGGAAACGTCATTGATATCCGCCGATACCTGATACATTCCATACGTCGGGGGGCAGACGATGCACTCGTCTCGGCGGGGCTCGCAGAAGATGCGGAAAAGCAGGTCGATCGCCTCGTCGCTGCCGTTACCGACAAAGATCCGCGATGGATCGACGTCGTTCATCTCCGCCACGCGAGCTTTTAATTCCGTCTGAAGCGGGTCGGGGTATCGGTTGTATCCGTTGCCCGCCGGTGAGCCGAACGCGTTCTCATTTGCGTCGAGAAAAACCTCTGCCGTTCCGGCGAACTCCGACCGCGCGGACGAGTATGGTTTCAGTCGGCGGATGTTTTCGCGAACAAGTGTACTGAGATCGATTCTGCCTTTCATATGCATTCAAACAGGATGCACAAGATAAACAGGATGAACGTTTGAGATGCTGTGGCGGTGAATGGGTTATGGTAACCGTTCCTCTTTGCCATCAAAAATATCAAGTTCATCCTGTCTATCCTGTTCGATTTCTCTTAACCCCCAATGTACTCCCTGCGGATCGAAACAGCGTTTCTGTGTGCCTCAAGTCCTTCGGCGGCGGCCATCGTTTC
>DAIOWA010000046.1:0-10588 GCA_036758705.1 Pyrinomonadaceae bacterium
ACAGGTGATGTAATACACGTATAATATCACCTACGAAACTCTCGCCAGCCTCTTGGCAATAAGAAACATAATTGAAGAAACGATGCGTCCCGCCGCCGGAACGCCGAGCGTCTATTCAAACTAGAAAATATGGCAACAGACGTTGCTGAAGTCGAAGAACAAACAAAAGAAGGCTTCGTTCGCGGGCTCGGGCTACTCGATTCGACGATGATCGTTGCCGGATCGATGATCGGCTCGGGGATCTTTATCGTGTCCGCCGATATAGCCCGGCAAGTCGGCTCGCCCGGTTGGCTTTTAGTCGTGTGGATAATCACCGGCCTTCTAACCGTCGGCGCTGCCCTGTCATACGGCGAGCTTGCCGCGATGATGCCGAAAGCCGGTGGAATGTACGTTTATCTCAAAGAGGCGTACGGCCATCTTTGGGGATTCTTGTACGGTTGGACGCACTTTCTCGTTATCGGCACAGCAACGATCGCCGCCGTTGCCGTTGCGTTCAGCCGATTTACCGGCATCCTCCTTCCGCAAATATCGGAAGCGAATTACATCATCGAACCTGTTCGCATAGGTTCGTCGAGTTATGCGTTTTCCCTTTCCACAGCGCAGTTAATGGGCATTGTCATGATCGTCCTTCTGACCTTCATGAATACACGCGGCCTCAAGCTTGGCAAGATCGTTCAGAACACTTTTACCTTTGCGAAAACTGGCTCACTGATCGCGTTGATCATACTTGGCATCATTGTCGGTCTCGTTTCATATCCCGAAATCGCCGCGGCAAACTTTGGCGACATGTGGACGGTACGCGGAACGATCCAAAGTGTTGGGGCTACATCGAGCGACTCGGGCGCGGCCATGACCTCGCTTCTGACCGCTCTTGGAATGCTGATAGCGGTCTGCGTCGCTCAGACAAACTCTCTATTTTCGGCGGACGCCTGGCACAACGTCACGTTTACTGCAGGCGAGGTGAAAGATCCCAAGCGGAATCTGCCGCTTTCGCTTCTTCTAGGTACGGGCGGCGTGATCGCCTTGTATCTGCTTGCAAACATTGCGTATCTGGTCACGCTCCGATTCGAAGACATTCAAAAAGTTGAGAGCGATCGGGTTGGTTCGGCTACTGCTGATGTCATCTTCCCCGGCGCCGGAGCTGTGATCATGGCCGTTGCGATCATGATCTCGACGTTTGGCTGCAATAACGGGCTGATCATCGCCGGAGCTCGCGCCTATTACGCGATGGCAAAGGATGGCTTGTTCTTCAAGGCGGCCGGCGAACTCAACAAGTTTCACGTACCGGCATGGGCGATAGTTATTCAGGGCATCCTGTCGGTGCTGTACGTTCTCCCGAGAACGGTGAATCAGACGGCGGACGGAAAGGTCACGTACGGAAATCTTTACGGCGATCTGTTGACCTACGTCATTTCAGCCGCACTGATCTTTTATATCCTCGCGATCGCCGCGATCTTCGTGCTCCGGGTCAAGCGTCCGGACGCCGAGCGGCCGTACAAAGCTTTTGGTTATCCGATCGTTCCGGCACTTTACTGCGTCGGTGCAGCGATAATTCTTGTCGTACTGTTCGTTTATCAAACGACTGCGACGTGGCCGGGCCTGTTGATCGTACTCACGGGCGTTCCGGTCTATTTCATTTGGCGTGCACTTTCGGGTCCGACCGCCAGTGCCGAGCGATCATAAGTATTATTTTTCACCCTTGTAGGAGGTTTTGATGTCACTTTTTGCGACTAAACCGATCAGCCAGATCGTTGCCGAGGCGTCTGAGACCGGCACGCATACTCTGAAAAAGACCCTGACCGGTCTCGATCTGACTATGCTCGGTATTGGGGCCATCATCGGCACCGGTATTTTTGTTCTCACTGGCCAGGCGGCTGGCAAACATGCCGGTCCCGCCGTCGTGATCTCGATGATCATTGCCGGTATCGTCAGTGCCTTTGCGGCTCTCTGCTATTCGGAATTTGCGGCCAGCATACCGATCTCAGGATCTGCGTACGCCTACGGTTATGGAACCCTGGGCGAGTTCATCGCCTGGATCATCGGCTGGGATCTCATTCTCGAATACGCGTTCGGAGCCGCTACCGTTGCCGTTGGTTGGTCGGGCTACACTGTGAGCCTCTTCAGGGACACACTAGGCATCAACTTCCCGCTGAGCCTAAGCGCACCGCCCGGAATGCAGATAAAAGATGCTGCGGGTGCGGTCGTCGCGACCGGCGTGTTCAATCTTCCGGCATTCCTGATCTCGGTTGCGGTGACACTGCTGCTCATTCGAGGAATCAAGGAATCGGCGAGCTTCAACTCGGTGATCGTGATCATCAAGGTCCTGGTGGTCGTTCTCTTCATCATTGCCGGCATCGGCTATGTAAACACAAGCAATCTCGGTATCGGCTGTACGGTCGGAGCTCCCGGGTGTGCGGAGTTTATGCCTTACGGATTTAGCGGTGTTGTGACCGGTGCGGCTGTTATCTTCTTCGCCTATATTGGGTTCGATGCGGTCTCGACAGCGGCTCAGGAAGCAAAGAATCCGCAGAAAGATATGCCCAGGGGTATTCTCGGATCGCTGGCGATCTGTACTGTCCTCTACATCCTGGTCGCAGGAATCATGGTCGGCCTGGTGGATTATAAAGAACTCACCAACGCAGCCGCCCCGATCGCCGTCGCTATCGACGCGGCTCTTAGAACCGCTCAAGGCACGACGATGGGCACGATCCTCGCTGTGTTCCCGACGATCATCAAGATCGGCGCGGTGCTCGGTTTAAGCTCGACCATGGTTGTGATGGTGATGGGCCAGCCGCGTGTGTTCTATTCCATGTCTAAGGACGGATTGCTTCCTTCCTGGGCAGCTAAGGTACATCCAAAATATCAGACGCCGCATATTACGACGGCGATCACAGGAACCATCGTGGCGATCCTGGCGGGATTTGTTCCGATCAGTTTGCTCGGTGAACTCGTCAGTATCGGAACGCTCTTCGCATTCGTGATCGTCGGTACCGGCATCATCATCCTCCGATCGTCCAATCCCGCGCTTCATCGGCCGTTCCGTGTTCCGCTGTCGCCGTTCATTCCTATCGCCACCGTCGTCTCGGCTGCGTATCTGATGAATAGCCTGCCGCTGGACACCTGGATCCGTCTGATCGACTGGATGGCTATCGGACTGGTCATCTATTTCGCCTACAGCTACAGCCACAGCAATTTGGCGAGTGCGGGTGAAGCTGATGCGAACGTCGAGGTACCGGCAAGCTACACGCCACCGATCGCTGCGATCATTGCGATCGTGCTGTGTATCGCCCTTACGCTTTATCAGGTTCCATATCTGATGGACCTTAAGGCTGAAGTGATACCGCTAAACCTCGGAATTCGCCTATTTGCCTGGATTGTTACCGGCATCCTTGTTGCTGTTCTGATGTATGGTAAAGGTGATCGTTCAGTCGGGCGCAGCCAGAAGGTCAAGCAGATCGGCTTGATCGGTTCACTGATCAATCTGGCCATATGGGCTGGTATCACGTACTGGTTCTTTGTTCACTTCGCCGAACTTCACGTGAAGTAGGTTTCGATAGAGCCAAATAGATAAAGGGCGTCGCGATCTTGATCGCGACGCCCTTTCTAATTGTCTTCGAAGTTTATTGATTCAGAAGATCGGTGGATGACAGATCGGTCTCGTCAAGCTTCTTGACGGCTGCATCGTAGATCACGATCTCCTTCGCGGCTTCCATCTTCTGGCGGGTCGATGCGAGATAGTCCGAGAAGATCTCGCCTTTCTTCCTCGCTGCCATCTGCTCCATCAGCGTCGAACGCTGCTTGGCGAAATCGTCCATGTTAGCTTCCGTGCGGCTGTTTACGCCGACGATATAGTAAGCATCGCCGATCTGGATCGGGGTCTTCGTCACCTCACCCTGACGCAGAGCATAGATCGCATCCTCAAGAGCTTCGTTGGTCGTCGCGGCCGTTCCCGTGCCGAGCGGGGAGCCGAGAATGAATCCCTTCGACTCCTCAGCTTTCAATCCCTTGCCGCTCGCAAGCCCCGCAAGAGCACCGACGTTCGTCGCACCCGACGCGATCTGGTTAGCGATCTCGCCGCTCTGTGCGCGAGCCTTTTCAAGTTTCACGACATCGATCAACTTAGCCTTGACCTCGTCAAACTCTGCGTCACGCGGCTCCTTTTTGTCAGCCAGCATCGGTATCGCGAATCCGTTCTGGACCGGGATCTTATCCCCGACATCCTGCAGATTCACGAGCATCGAGATGCCGTCCTCAAACTGCGGCGAGACACCGACGTTCGGCACATCGTCACCGGGAACGACATACGCCGTCTCACGGATCATATCCGCCACCGCCATATTCGCTTCACCCGCAAACTGTTTTGCGGTCGCGTCAACGTCCTTGTTCGCCTTCAGGGCGTCGGTCACCTTCTGCGCAAGCTCGGCGGTAACGCCGTAGGCTCGGCGGTTGCGAAGTGAAACTTCAAGCTCTTTCTTCGCATCCTCGAACGATTTCGGGACCGAATCGCCTCGGCGGAGGATGAAATAACGTCCCTGATAGTTGATCGGGTCGGTGATCTCGCCCGGCTGCATCGTGATCAGCCTCTGGTATGGATCGGTCGAATTATTCGGATTCTCACGAACCGGCCCGCGAAGTGCTCCGCCTTGTGCAGCAGAGGTCGGGTTCTCCGACTGTCCCTTCGCGATCTCGGCAAATGCTTCCTGCGAAACTACGGGCCCGTTCTTGCGAAGCTCCGCGACGAGCTGATTGCCCTTTTCAAGGATCTGTCCGTCCTGCTCCGGTTTCGGCACGCGGAGGACGATCTCCTGTCCGAGCACGCCGCCGATCTTCTTATCAGCCGGCAGCTTGTCGTACTCAGCCTGCAGGTCCGCGTCAGAAATATTCAGCTTTTCACCGACTTTGGCGGTGTTCAGGAAAACATATTTGATCTTCTTCTGAACCGACGTGATCTTGTAAGCTTCCTTGTTCTTGTCGAAATAAGCTCGAAGATCCTCATCGCTTGGGGTTATCGACTTTGCCAATTCGGTCGGGCTTAGCAGTACGTAAGACAGGTCGAATTTTGCGTTGCTCCGCTGGAAATCTTTCAGAACCTCTTCTTCCGAAACGGTGACACCTGCCGTGATGAACGCGCGAAGCTTCTGTGCGCTCAATTGATCGCGCATTTCCTGTTCAAACGCGGCAACGCTGCCCGCTTGCTGGGCCGCGTTCTGCTCGTAAAGCTTCTGGTCGAAAGGCTTGCCGTCGGTCGGCGTAAACTGCTGGCGGATCGCGGTAGCAACCTCTGCGTCCGAGGCGGTCAGGCCAAGCCGGGCGGCTTCAACCCTGGCAATACGGCTGCTGATCATACTGTTGACGATCGACTTCGCCGGATACGGGCGGCCTTGCATCATCTGCTGGAAATACAGCTTTTGCTTATAGACCTCGCCGACCGTGATCACCTCGCCTTTTACGCTCGCCGCCGTTTCCGAACTGCTAGCCAGATTCGAGACCGACGTGTTTTGCTGCGGCGCGTAAAATAAAACAAGACTCGCGACCATGATCAGGGAAAATCCCAACAGAACGAAATTACGCGTCCGCTCCAAGCGCTTGAAGAAAGTTAACATCTGAAATTACCTGCAAATTACTGGATTAAACTGACACTAAGGACAAACTAAGATACTAACAAAACGCCATCGGTTGTCCAATCTATGGCCCACGGTTCGGTGAGCTTCTTTATTCGTCCTGTTTCGTGTTTTTCGTGTCTTTCGTGGATAATTCCTCTAAACTAACGCGATGGAAAAACGCCCGATAAAGAAGGTCGGAATTGTCGTAAAGCCCAATGACACAGCGGCCTTCGGGACGGCGTGCGAGCTTTCCGATTGGCTTCGCGATAACGACATCCAGCAGATCGGAGTCCCGTGCGTCTGGAGCGAGAATCCGGCGAATAACGAGACCGAACGGACCGATATCGCCGAAAACGCAGACCTGATCGTCGTGCTCGGCGGCGACGGTACTATGATCTCGACGGCCCGAATGGTTGGCGATCATCAGGTGCTCGTGCTTGGCATCAACTACGGCAGCCTCGGATATCTGACGGATTTCCGCATCGAGGAGATGACGCCCGCTCTCGAGGCTATCCTTCGCGGCGAGTACGATATCGACTCGCGTGTGATGCTCCACGCCGAGCATTGGCGGGGCGAGGAAATGCTCGCGAAAGGCCGCGTACTCAACGACGTCGTCATCAATAAAGCCGCCCTCGCACGCATCATCGAGATCGAGGTATCGCTCAACGATCTCTACGTCAATTCATTCCGTGCCGACGGCCTGATCGTCTCGACCCCGACCGGTTCGACCGCCTACAACCTCTCGGCCGGCGGCCCGATAATATATCCGTCAATGAACGCGGTCGTGCTGACGCCGATCTGCCCGTTCACGCTCACTAACCGCCCGATCGTTATTCCGGACACGGCGATGATCGAGATGAAGCTCCTCAACGAAAACGAAGGCGTCGTCCTTACCCTCGACGGCCAGATCGGCCACACGCTCAACTCCGGCGACTGCGTCCGCATCCGCAAAAGCCGAACGACCTTCAACCTCGTCCAGCCACCAAACCGCAATTACTTTGATGTCTTACGGAATAAGCTGAAGTGGGGACGCTAGACTCGGTAGAACGGCAAAAACATCCGTCTGTAAGACTTGTATCGAGAAATACGAAGTCCGGTGATCATGTGAATAGTGTTGTTTCTAGAAATCCAGGTAACGAAGTTACCACTGGAATCGAAAATTTCCACGAAGCGTCCACTACCGTGCGTCTCTATTAAGATGAATCCTGTAAGCACCTGGCCAAGGAACTGAACGACATCATCTCGAGAATCCTTGATGTGTTTATCCGACCATTCGTAGAGTTCATTGATACCGTCAATATCAAGTCGAATACCGTCACCCATCAAATGCAGCCACATAACGGCAGCGTTCGGGTTGGTTTGAGAAACTACATCAAAGATCGCCGCATAGGCGTTTGAAGACTCATTGTTGAAACTGAAATCGTGATTCTCGAAGATCGGCGCTGCGCCTATGCCTGCCAACAAGTCGTCGAAAAGCTGGATGTGAGCTTTTACACCATCTTCGAACTCTATTCCGTCACGCATAGTTTTAGGTTAGGAGTGAGGGCTGATCGTCGACCGGCTCCATTCCTTCCGGCCACCACTCGAACGTCTTCAAATCGCATTTTCCTTTATCGCTAAAAACGACGCCTTCCTGTTCGAGCATATCCTGCTGCAGGTTTACGGGGATCGTCAGCCGCCCTGTTGAGCATTTCCCCTGCGAATTGATCACCCGCTGCCACGGCACGCCTTCGCTGTCCGCCGCGTGCATCACATACCCAACCGTCCGCGGCGTATATCCATCGCCCAGGATGCCCGCGATCTGCCCATACGTCATCACGCGTCCGCGCGGTATCTGCCGCACGATCTCATACACCCGAGCCTGATATTCCTTGTTATTGGCAAAGTTCATTGATGACTGTTCCGTTTTTCTTCTTGTTCATCCTGTTCTGTGGTGAAAAAAGGTCAGACCACAGAGCAAGATGAACAGGAAGGAAGAAGATGACTGTACTCGCTTGAACAAGAACGACACCAGCCTCGGCACAGTCGATCGATCGTACCCATCGAACCACTCGTCGATCCGCTCGATCGCAAAGCCTGAGATCAGCGCCGCGTTGGTGTAATCGCTGAGATGATGTGTGAAGCACTCGACGACCTTCAAACCTTCGTCGCTCTCAAACCGGGCCTTGCTGCCCGAGTATTGTTTGAAAGGATGCAGCTCGCAAACATAGAACCGTCCGCCGGGAACGACCACGCGTGCCGCTTCACTAAAGATATGCCGGAGATCTTCGACATGCTCGAGTATCAAACTGCATGTGATCAGATCGAACACATGGCCGAAATCCCACGCGGACGTCACATCCCCGATCCGAAATTCTACGTTCGCCGCAGGTACCTTTTTCCGAGCGACCGCCTGCATCTCCGGCGAGAGATCGACTGACACAAGTTCACGTGCACGCTCCGCCAACCAGCCCGTATTCTTCCCCGTCCCGCCGCCGAGTTCGAGGACGCGACCAAACGAATGCTGACCCAACAGACTCTCACACGCAAGCTTCTCCAGATCGCGCGTCGGGTTCACGACCGCGTCATACGTCGCCGACCATTCGTCATAGAGCTTTCGCGTCGTCATGCTTAGCTTCCTGCCTAATCTGCGTTCTTAGCGACCTCGGCGTTTAAAAATGCATTTAAACGCGGAGATCGCCAAGGACGCAAATGAACCTCATCTCATCAACACCGTCCGCGCCGGAGCACCATCGCCAGTACCGCCGACGTACTTCAGCGGCAGGCAGGCGAGGCTGTAGTCGCCCGGCGGAACGGCACGCAGGTCGAGCCCTTCGAGGATGATGATCTCCTTCTCGAGCAGCGTGATATGCACCGGATGCCCTTCCGAACCCGGCGCTTCGATCGACAAATAATCTATTCCGATCAGCTTAATATCAGCATCAGCCAACAGCCGGGCCGTCGCCTGCGTGATGTACGTAAAATCCTTCCGAAACCCCTCCTCCGGCGTCGACCAAAACTCCGAGTTGCGAGTCTTCAATATCAGCCGCTCGATACCATCGAGATCAGGCAGATGTTCCGGCTCGACCGCCACAACATCTGACGCTATCTCCACCACTCGACAAGGCCCGACCAGCTTCGTGAGGTCCAGCTCATCCACCCGCCGTGTGCCCTCAATAAAATGATTCGGTGCATCGACATGCGTCCCGGTGATGAGCACCGAAACACAGCGAAGAAACATTCGCGCCATCGCCGCCCGCAAGCGATCGCTCACCCCGCACGACCACCGGCGGATCACCCTCCCAAACGGGCATATGATCGCTTATCGCTACCGTGACGTCGTAGATCGTCATTTGACGTAAGAATATCAGTTTCCGACTTTGCGACAAGCGGAAACTCCGGACAAACGCGAGGAACCGGAGATGGGCGAGTACAGCGATTTCGTGATTGAACGTAGTTCTATCCGAAATGTTCGGTTTATCCGATCCAGCCAGACGAGATTTGGGTTTTTTTGCGCGGCGTCGGACCGATTGATTGATGCCAAGCGAATGACCGCCGTCAACCATTAAAGCGTGGCATACCGCCCAATGGATTGTGCGAACAGTGCTTCGCGTTGCAAACCGGTATTCAATTTTCGACCAGCTTTCAGCTATGAGCTTCAGTTTCCAGTTTTTGGACTGTGGATCCGACGAATGGTTCCACTTTGCTGCGGATAGCGGCCAGGTTCTCCGGTGAATCTGCTTCGAAGCGGAGGACGAGGATGGCCTGGGTATTGGAGGCTCTCACGAGTCCCCAGCCGTGGTTGAAAGTGATGCGGGCGCCGTCGATGGTGATGACCTTGTGAGTTTGTGCGAAGTGATCGGCGACTCTTTCTACAACGTCGAATTTGATCGAGTCCGGGCAGTCTACGCGGAGTTCTGGGGTTGAGAATGTTTGCGGGATGCCTTCAAAGAGCCGCGACAACGGTTTGTCGGTTTTCGAGAGAATTTCGAGCAGACGTGCTCCCGCGTAGGTGGCGTCGTCGAAACCGTAAAAACGGTCAGCGAAAAAGATGTGGCCGCTCATTTCGCCAGCGAGCTTTGCACCGGTGTGTTTCATTGCGGATTTGATGATGGAATGGCCGGCCCGTTCCATCACCGCCGTCCCGCCGCGGAGCTCGATGTCGTCGAAAAGTGTCTGCGAGCATTTTACCTCGGCGATGATAGTCGAACCGGGATGAACAGCAAGAATCTCGCGTGAGAGCAGGATCATCAATTCGTCGCCCCAAATGATGCGGCCTGTCTCATCGACCACGCCGATGCGATCGCCGTCGCCGTCAAAGGCGAGGCCGACATCGGCGTCGTGCTCGCGAACGGCCGCGATAACGTCCTGGAGATTCGCCGCGACGGTCGGGTCCGGATGATGATTGGGGAAGGTTGAATCGGGCTCCGTGTAGAGCTTGATCAGTTCGACGCCAAGCTTCTCATACACCGGAACGGCCGTGACGCCACCCATGCCGTTACCGCCATCGACGACCGTTTTAAGTTTGCGTGCGCCGAAATTTAGTTTGGCGGTGATGTCGGAGATGTAGTCGTCGAGGACGGCAATCTTGGACACACTCCCTAACCGTCGTGTTTCCGCCTGTGCGGCCGAGTCCAACGCGATCCGTTTTATCGCCTGTATTTGCTCGCCGAAGAGAGTGTTGGTTCCGAGGGCGATCTTGAATCCGTTGTGGTTAGGCGGGTTGTGCGATCCGGTGATCATGACTCCGCCGTCGACCTGTTTGGTGTGAACGGTGTGATAGAGAACGGGAGTCGGGACCATGCCGATCTGAACGACCTGGCAGCCTGACGCGAGGAGCGCTTCGGTCAGCATCGCATAAAAACGCCGGGAGCTTTCGCGGGCGTCATAGCCGACAGCAATGATGCGTGCGTTGTTCTGCGCGAAGAACGTGCCGATCGCCCGGGTGACCTTTACGACCGTTTCATCCGTCAATTGGTCGCCGACGATGCCGCGAATGTCGTATT
>DAIOWA010000047.1:0-10570 GCA_036758705.1 Pyrinomonadaceae bacterium
GCCGTATTTTCGGTATATTCGCCGACAAGCTCAAACCCGAACGACAACTCGCGGCTCACGCTTGTCGGGCAAGGTTCTCTCGAAAAGTTATCAGACGAGACAGGCGGCCGGGCTTTCTTTCAAGGTTCCGTAGCTCCCGTCAGTTTTCAGCCGTTCTTCAAAGACCTGAGCCAGCTCCTTACGCGGCAGTTTCTGCTCACGTACCTTTCGACGCATATGAAAAAGGGATATTACAAAGTGCAGGTAACGAGCACGAATCCCGAGGTTAAGGTCGAGCACCCGAAAGGATATTACTACCGCTAATTGAGCCTAAATCGACACACCGGACAGATGCTCACGGTTTCCTTGAAGAAGAAACCGATCCAGAAGAAAATAAACGTGAACACCAACAAAAGCGAGAAGATTATCCACCCCGTCGTTGATATCTTGCTCTCGATCACCGGCAGGTAATGTGTGCCGCATCGCGGACACCGGTAATTCCCCGTCACGTCCCGAGGGCCTTGCTGAGCCAATGCCATATTACCTGCGGCCACGTTCGGATTGACCCCTGGAAAATGTTCGACCGTAGATCTCTGCCGTCCGCTGGCCTTGGTTTGAAACTCGTCGGTCTTCCACGAATAGGGCCGTCGAGCTGCCATCGGATCAGCGGGCTGAAAGTAAGGGTCAGGCATCAGGCTGCCGCAGAAACGGCAAAACTTACTCTCAGCCGAGTTCGCCTGCCCGCAATTTGTACACTGGTTAGAAGCCACAGATATCTGAACGCAATATTACACTGAAATGTTCTAGAATCTGACCCGCTCGCCCGAACGGATCGCGTGATAGACCGATTCTACAAGTTCCACGGATTTGAAGCCATCATCCGCCGTGACCGGCGGAGCGGTTCCGTTCAGGATGGAATCGATGAAGGCCCTGTCTTCCTGGACGTAGCCCCATTTCTCTTCTTTCTCGACCATATGGAAAGCGTGTGTCTCGAAATTCGCGTCCATACCGCGTGAATCGAGCAGGCGTTCCATCTCTTCGGTCATTATCGTTCGGTGATGGCAAAATACCTCGATCCGCTCGAACGGGAAATGCCAGCTTGCGTCAGATGAGGATGCGAAGGTACAGTGAAAGCCGTTCTTGAACTTGAAGATCACCGAGAACTCGTCGAGCTCCGGATACTCGTGCTGTGATCCGTACGCCACCAGCTCCTCGATCTCGCCAAACTGGAACCGCAGCATATCGAAAAGGTGGATAGTCGTCTCGTACAGAAATCCGCCTGTGACGTTCACATCGCCTGTCCACACCGGATTCTTCAACTCGCCGCGATTCATCTTGATGTGAGCCGAATGCGGAGCGTCTTCTTTAAGAAGGTCTTTAAGAGTTGTATACGTCGGTGCATAGCGTCGGTTGTGACCAACCTGGAACACCCCTTTCCCTGTGTTCGCCGCATCGCGTAACTCTCTCGCATCATCAATGCCGATCGAGAATGGCTTCTCGCAGAAGACGTGCTTGCCTTCGGCGAGAGCGTGGAGTGCAACTTCCTTGTGCGTCCGATTGGGCGAACAGATGAGCACCGCGTCGCAATTCTCCATCAGTTCGTCCCGCGACGAACAAACCTTACCGCCGATCGTCCTTGCGGTACGCTCTGCCTTCTCCGGCACGATGTCGTACAACGCCGCGATCTCCGCGCGCTCATCACGCGAATGTATCCGGCCGTGAACGTTGCCGATATATCCCGTCCCGACTATTCCAATTCTTACTTTGCTCATTAATTTCGTTTAGAGTGCTCGATTTATCGCGTACACCGTTGGCCGAGAGGAGGACGCGATAAATCGCGCACTCTGAACTTACCAGCTTCCGCCCGCTGCGTACTGGCCAAGACCTAACGCCTTCTCAGCAGCCGCCTTCGACTTCACGGCGACTTCGAACGGGTCCTGCTCCCAGTATTCGGGGCGGAAGATCTCGACGCTGGCGGGGCCATCGTAGCCGATCTTGTCGAGGATAGCCTTCATTTCGCCTATCGGGAGAATGCCCTCGCCCGGGTAGAGCCGCTTCGAATCGTTCAGCTGATCTTTCGGCAGGTCCTCGGCTCCGTTGATGTGGAAAATGAAGAGCTTCGCCGGATCGAGATTTTCCAACGCATCGAATGACGAGCTTCCGGCGTAGAAATGATAGGTGTCGATGACGTTCCCGACCGACTCGCGTCCTACGAGATCTACGATCTTGCTGCCGAGGTCGAGCGTCGTCACCGAATTCCCTGCTTCGCCTAAGAACTCGAACCCGATCTTGATGCCGTACGGCTCGGCAATTTCGGCAAGCTCATTCAGCACGCGTACTGACTCAGCGATCGTCTCTTCATCGGTCTTTGGGCCTTGGCGTAATGATCCGGGAACCGACAGCACGTACGGACATCCGATGGCCTGCGAGATCTCGCTAAGCTTGCCACATTCTTCCTTGATCGCAGCGTAATTTTCATCCGAACGCCACGTGATGTGCTCGAGCGTATTGATCGACAGCACGCCGATGCCGGTTTCGGCTAGCAAAGCCTTCAGATCATCGACCGTCTTCGTTTCGAGGTAATCGTAGAGCTTGTTTGACCGCAGTTCGACGAGGTCATACCCTGCCGCAGCCGCCGATCTGATATCCGTTTCGAGGTCGGCCCTCATCGTCGTCGCCCCGTTTAATGCGAGTTTCATAAGGAGTGATTTTACCACGATTGGAACGCGAACGCCTTCGTCCGCGTTTGGGACAATGCCGAGCTATAGTGCCGCAAAGCGACACTCGCGGACGAGGCGTCCGCGTTCCGTTGCAACTTCAAGCGTTGCCCCGTCGTCTAAGATTCGGCTAAGCTAGAAGGGCTCGCCCGCAGTACCAAACAAATATGAAACTAGCCGCACTCATTCTCGCACTATTCGCCTTCACCGCTTTTGGACAGACCTCGGACGCCGCTCTCAGACGTATCACGGAATCGGATAAGGCTTCGCGGGATGCTTCGGGGAAGCTGCCGGTGCTGACCGCTGCCGAGCATCTGAGCCGGGCTGAAACTTATATGGCGAACCGTTTGTTTCCGCAGGCGAGGGAGCATTGGGCGATCGTGATGCGTGAGTATCCGACGGATGCGGGCATTCCGAAGGCTCTGTTCGGCACTGGACGCTCGTATATGTGGGAGCGTGAATACGGCAAGGCGGTCGAGTGGTTCGACAAGCTTACGAAGGATTTTCTGAGCACCAAAGATGGCCGTGAGGGTTTGAATTTCAAGGGTGCTTCCTACGTGCGGATGAACAAGCACATGGAAGCCGTCAAGGCGTATGAGCAGTACACCGTGATGTTTCCCGAAGGTGAGCGGATCGAGTCGGCACATCTGAACATCATCGACGCCCTTCGCGAAGCGGGTAAGTACGACGACGCCAACAAATGGGTTGCGACTACAGTCACGAAATTTGCGGGTAAACCGACCGAGATCAACGCAATGCACGCCCGGCTGCGGATGGAGATCTATCGTGAAAATTGGAACGGAGCGATCTCAGTCGCTGATTCGCTGCTCAACGGAAAATCGTTTGCGGGTTCGATGAGTACTGCGGATGAAGTTAAGTATTTGAAGGCATTTGCTCAGTCGAAACTGTCGGGCGGCAATCCGTTTGCGTCCATATCGCCGTCCGCGAGTTCATATTTCAGCGGACTTGCCGCGGACCGTGCCGCTAAAGGGTCGAACGTTAAGCTTATCGCCAGTGTCACGCCGAAATACTATTCGGACTATCCGGTGATGTTTCAGGCCGACCTGTTGCGGGAAGCGAAAAAGCGTAAGGTCGATCCGCGATTCATGCTCGCGATAATGAAGCAGGAGAGTTCGTTTCGTCCGAACGCGAAATCGCCGGCGGGTGCTCGGGGATTGCTGCAGTTTGTTTACGATACGGCGATCAAATATAAGGACTCTGCGGGATACAAAAATCTCCAGCCCGACGATCTCTACAACCCCTCGATCAACATCGCACTCGGAGCCGAGTACATCCGCTTTCTGAAAGACGAGTTCGGCGGCCTCTACGAAGGCATCGCCGCCAGCTACAACGCGGGTGAGGACAACGCTCTACGCTGGTTGAATCGCTCCAAACCAAAAGACCCCGGCATATTCACTGCCGAGGTCGGATTCGCGGAGACGAAGAACTACGTCTATAAGGTGATGACCAACTACCGCATCTATCGCGAACTCTACGATGAGAATCTGCAGCGAAGATAAAGGTTCAGAGTGCGAGCTTCAGCTCATAATCCCGTTGCTACCAATCGACTTTAGGCAACGGAAGACGAGCTGAACCTCGCACTCTAAACGGCTACCTATTCAACTCTCTAGGGCTTCGCGGAGTTCCGGGTGAAAGTTGTTCGCCCTTCTCACCGGTTTCCGACAGGATCTCCTTGATCGCCCCGACACTGGATAGTAGCGTAGAGGTTTCCATCGGCATAAAGATCACTTTCGAGTTCTGCGTCCGCGTCATATCTCGGAGCGATTCGACGTAGCGAGACGTGATCAGATATTGCGTTACCTGATCCGGATGTCCGACGACCTGGGCGATCTGTGCGATGGCCTGTGCGTCCGCTCCTGCGGCTTTTAGACGTGCCTGGGCCGCACCTTCGGCCTGCAGGATCGCACTCTCTTTCTCACCTTCCGATCGAGTAACAGCAGCTTGCTTTTCACCTTCGGCCCGAGTGATCGCGGCCTGCTTTTCACCTTCGGCTTGCAGAATGAGAGCACGTCGATTACGTTCGGCGGTCATCTGCTTTTCCATCGTGATGCGAACGTCCTCGGGCGGGTTGATGTTCTTCACGTCCACGCGAGTCACCTTCACTCCCCACTTGTCGGTCGCTTCGTCGAGGATGAGCCGCAACTTGGCGTTGATCTGATCGCGTGACGACAGCGTGTGGTCAAGGTCCATCTCGCCCATCACCGATCGCATACCGGTGATCGTCAACTGCACAAGACTGCCGACCAGATCGTTGATCTCATACACGGCCTTGATCGGATCCGTGATCTGCCAATAGACGACCGAATCGACGTTGATGGTCACGTTGTCCCGAGTGATCACCGGCTGCGGCGGCAGATCGATGTACTGCTCGCGAAGGTCGATGGACGTGACGCCCGGACGCACGTTCGTCCAGTAAACCCCACGCGGAGATTCAAAGAACGGCACGATGATGTTCAGGCCGCTTGCCGCCACCCGATGAAACCGCCCAAGCCTCTCGATCAGCAGCACGCTCGACTGCGGAACGATCTTGATCGTCTTCCACGCCACCGTCAGCAACGCGATCCCAAGAAACAGCAGAAATATCGCCCCAAGTCCAAATACTCCGTCCATCAATTCCCTCCGTGTAAGTCAGATGTACGCTAAATATACATCAGAGGCTACTCCAGCACCATCTCCTAGAAGAGAGTTAACTGTCTGGCCCACCGCCCGGCTTTGCGACAGATCATTTTCCGTTCTATACTCGTTGGCACCGTTCACGCTGCTACATCAAGAAGTTCACAAAGGAAACCCTAAAATAATGTCCTATTGCCGACTGTCGTTTCGCACTGCCGCGGTTATCTTAGCACTCACCACATTTATAGTTTCCGTTTCCGCCGATTCAATTGGTTGGCTTCGCGGCGATGTGTACACCATATTTTCATCGGTCGAAGCGGTTTCTGCTCAGCAGACGATGCTTAGTCCGCAAACTGTCTATTTTTCACAAGATTTCTCAGGTTCATCAGTCGTTACCGACTACGTCAGCGCGACGCCAAACAGCGGACAGTTTAACGCGATAGGTAGTTCCGGGCCGGATATGGTGGTTTCTATAAATAGTGGACGGCTGCAATTCGTGCGCACTGATGCAAACGCTGGTTCCTACTCCCGAACGACCGACTTTGCCCCGGTGCCAACAGCGCTGAAGATTACAATGGACTTCAATGTTCCGGCCAGCTCTTTCGCGCAAACGAACGCCGCAGTATTTCAGATTGGTTCCGGGTTTGGTACCGCCAACGCGGCAGAAACAAATGCGAATATCTACGCACGATTTGGGGTGAACTGGACCGCGACAAGCGGTCAATGGTCACTGCGTGAGATCCGTACAAGCGGCAGCGTGAACAGTGCAAATTACACTGGATCACGAACTATCACGTGGTTCATCAACAACTCCGGCTCGTTGCTTAGTTACATCGCTCCTGATGGGAGCACCGAATCGCTGGCTAACGACCGGGCCGATCTTTGGATCGGTACTTCCCGTGAATTTGATGACTATTCTGTTACCACCCCGACCCAGACCCTTACGGATCTCAAATTTGCGTTCACAGGAGGCCTTGGAACAATCCAAATCGATAACTTGGTTGTTGAAGATATTCAGCCCGTACCACCGCTCCCTGACTGGACAAACCTTCAGTGGCCGCAGACGTTTGTGGGAACGGGTGGGCAGCAATCGACAACGATATATGGCCAGATATGGGAGCCTGGGGTCACCGATGCGGTCGGACAAGGAACGGGAGTAACGGCGCAAGTGGGTTACGGTCCGTTGGGATCTGATCCGAGAACGAATGGAACCTGGCTCTTCACGGCCGCTGCGTTCGGTGCCGACTCTGGAAACAACGATGAATATCAAGGCACCTTCATTCTGCCCAATCCGGTTTCGATAACCCAGTACGCGTACACGTACAGGTACTCACTCGATGGAGGTGCGAACTGGACCTACGGAGACCTTGACGGCAGTGGTGCGCTTGGCGGCCCGTTCGATCCATCGCTGATCGGAACAATGACAGTTACCCCCGGAGCGCAACCAGGACAGTTGTCTTGGACGGCAACTCAGTATGGGGTGAACGAAGGTGACGGAACAGCGACGTTGACTGTGCAGCGGACGGGTGGATCGGATGGTGCGGTTACGGTGGAGTACGGGCTAACGAGCGATTCGGCAACCGGCGGCGCAGACTGCTCCTTTGCCGGTGTCGATTTCGTCAAGACATTCGGAACCATCAGCTTTGCCAATGGGGAAACGAGCAAGCAGATCAGCGCGACCATCTGTAACGATTCGGTGCTGGAGGGCAACGAAGGCTTTTTCGCCACGCTGAGCGCCCCGACCGGCGGTGCGACGCTTATATCTCCGTCGGTTGCACGTGTCTTCATTGAGGATAACGAACCGAGAACGTTTGTGGTTGACGTAATTTCAGACGACGCCGGGTACGAGTTCTGTGAACCGAACACCCCAGCGGACTGTAGTCTGCGCGGTGCATTAGGAAGCGTTCGCGACGGAGACAGCATTACGTTCTCTTCGACGGTGTTCCCGACCTCTTTCGCGCCCGAAGCGGCGACGATCGTGCTAGGAAGTGAACTTCTTGTCGATGACAACATCACTATCATCGGCCCTGGTGCCGCGGCTCTAACCATCGATGGCGGGCCGGGAATAAACAGGATCTTTAATATCGCCGCGGGAACGACCGTGAGCATTTCAGGAATGACGTTGACCGGCGGAGATGTTGGGAGCGCCATTGACGCTGAAGGCGGCGCCATCCTCGCGAATACCGGTTCGACACTGGATCTGACCGGAATGACGATAACGGGCAATAACGCGCGTTATGGTGCGGGCATTTCCAGCCTGCACGCAACGCTCATCGTTACGGACAGCAATATCTCTGGTAACACGGCCTTGACGCAGGGCGGAGGCATCAGGTCGTTCGCAAATACGTTCGCATCTGACGGCTCGACGGAAATCACAAACACCGTGATCTCCGGCAATCGGGCCTACGAGGGCGGCGGCATCACAGTCGAAGGTCCTGTAACCGTCACGAACAGCACGATATCGGGCAACGTCGCCTTTGAGAACGGCGGCGGGATATGGGCAGATCAGGGCTATAGCATCGGGGCTGTCTGGCTCCGCGTAACCGGCACTACTTTCTCGGGAAACAGCGCCGCTATAAGTGGTGGTGGAGTGCATCTTAGCACTGGAAATCCAACACTTCTTCCTGAAAGGCCGGCATCTACTCTTACCAACAGCACCTTCACCGCTAACTCAGCGGGGAGTGGTTATGGAAGCGCTCTCCGCGTTTCCAGTCAGTTTGCTGCCGTAGAAGTTTCCAGCAGCACGTTCGCCGGGAACCCCGCTTCGTCGGTATCTCCAAGCACCATATACAGCACCGTTCCATCGGGCGGGCTTCCCGTTGTGCTGCGGAACACCATCGTCTCGGGCAGCGGCTGCTCGGGCCCGATCAATAACGGTGGGTTCAATATCGACAGCGGTACGAGCTGCGGGTTTGGTACGGCGAACAGTTCGATGTCGAGCACGGATCCACTCCTCGGGCCGCTGCAGGACAACGGCGGACCGACATTAACAATGGCCATCCTTCCGAATAGTCCCGCGATCGACGCAGGCTCGGCGTTCTGTCCGTCCGTGTGCCTGACGACCGATCAACGAGGACTGACCCGGCCGATAGACCACGCCAGCGTTCCAAACGCCGGTGATGGTTCGGACATCGGTGCCTTTGAGATCCAGGCTGTTTCGGCAGCGTCCGCCTCGATCTCAGGCCGCGTTTTGACCACCCACGGCCGCGGTGTCAGCGGCGTGGTGATCACCGTTCAGGGAACTAACGGTGTATCAAAGACAGCAGTGACCAACACGCTCGGCTACTACAAATTCAACGATTTGCAGACCGGTGAACTATTCGTCGTCACCGCGAAGTCAAAACGGTACACCTTCGAGCAGCCGGTTCAGGTGGTAAACCTCGGCGACAGTATCGCGGGCTTGAACTTCCGTGCATCGATCTAAGAACATCCCCTAAATGTGGTATTTAGGGGTTCCCCCCCTTCGATAAGTTGTACTACAATGACGGGGAGTTCTCTTACATAAGAACTCACCTACTTAGCGTTGGCGAGCTCACACGTCACGCCTTTTATTGACTTATTTCAGTGGAGGGAAGAATGCAACCTAAATTTGGAATGAGGGTTCTCGTTGTCGTTTGCCTTTTGGCAACTGCTGCGATCGCCCAACGTAACCTGTCAGTCGGCACACCCGTCTCGGAGAACTTCAATTCTCTTGGAACGGCAACGCTTAACGTAACCGACAACACAACTATAACCGGCTTCTATACTCGGAGGTCTAATGGCAATGCCAACCCTAATAGCGTCACGGCCTCAACCGGAAGCAGTGGCACCTCCGCCCTTTACCATTGGGGCGTAGCCGGAACGAATGCTAACACCGACCGGGCATTTGGAGCGATTCCCACCAGTACTATTTTTTTGGGCATCGGCGATGCTTCCTGGGGATTGCGACTGGTGAACTCCGGGGCTGTTCCTATTTCCAGTATTAGCGTCGGTTTCACCGGAGAGTATTGGCGGAATGCAACTGAGGATAACTCGATCACGTTTTCATATAATATCGTCGGGCCCGCCGGCGATATTACGGATCTAACGACGGGTACCTACACCGCAGTTCCAGCCCTTACATATAATCCTGCTTCCCGAACAGGCACGGGGGCACTGGACGGAAATGCGGCTGCCAACAGGACGGTTTTCGCACCGACAAGCATTGTTCTTTCCACACCCCTTCTACCGGGAGGGGAGATAATGCTTCGATGGACTGACGAAGGCATTTCAGTTTTTCCAGGTGACGACGGATTAGCGATCGACGATGTCGCGGTGGCCGTTGTTGGGGTCACAGCTGCCGATTCAACGATCGCCGGTCGAGTGACGGATTCTTTTGGACGAGCCATAAGTTCGGCTCAGGTCAGAGTTCAGGACATCGCGGGTACTTCGAAGGTGTTCTACACGAACACGTTCGGATACTACAGCGTTCCGGGCCTTGATGTGGGGCAGACATATGTGTTGAGCGTCTCGGCACGCCGATATACATTCGCGAATCCGAGTATGGTGATCAGTCTTACTGATAGTGTTGCCGGGGCGAATTTCGTGGCGTCCCGATAGCTTTCTCACATTCCTCTCACTGTAGGCAGGGTTTGATCGCCCTGCCTTTTATCGTTTCAAAGCTGCCAATCGCCCTGGCCTTCGGGTTGGACGTGATATCCGCTCTCTTCGAGATGTTTGTAGACTGCGGAGGCGTGCTCGGTGTCACGTACTTCGAGGATAAGCTCGACGCCTGTGTACCCAAGCGGTGCCAGCCAGATCGCACGCTGGTGATTCGATTCAATGACGCTTGCACCAGTCTCGGCTACCTTATTGAGCAATGCGGCAAACGATCCCGGACGATCTAAGATGAGTACCTTGCAGACGCAGTAACGGCCCTTTCGCACAAGCACTTGCTCGATCACTCGTGAGAGCAGGTTGCCGTCGATGTTGCCTCCGCAGAGTACGGTGCAGACGACATCGTCCGCATCGAGTTTGATCTTACCGGCGAGCAAGGCGGCTACGCCAGCGGCTCCGGCTCCCTCAGCTACGATGTGTGCGTTCAGCACGCAGTGATAGATACCTGCGGCGATCTCTTCTTCGGACACCTGCACGATCTCATCGACAAACTCTCGAATGAGAGGCATCGTCACTTCACCGGGCCGCTTGATGGCGATACCGTCGGCGATGGTCGGGCGTGCAGTGACTTCAATTGGTTCGCCTGCGTCGATCGACACCTGCAT
>DAIOWA010000048.1:0-10301 GCA_036758705.1 Pyrinomonadaceae bacterium
TGCGGCACACCCGTTTGAGATCGCATATTTCGACCGAGGACCGAACAACGGCGAACGGCTGATCGGCGGCGGTACGTGGTCGGCTTATTGGTACAACGGAAACATCTATTCGTCCGAGATGGTCCGCGGCCTTGACGTACTCGAACTCACGCCGAGCAAGTTCATGACTCAGAACGAGATCGACGCAGCCAAACAAGTTCGGGTTGCCGAATTGAACGTGCAGAACCAGCAGCGTATCGTTTGGCCTCGCAGTCTCACGACGGCGAAGGCTTACGTCGATCAGCTTGAGCGGTCGAACGCACTGTCGACTGATCAGGTGACCGCGATCCGCGCGGCGATCGACAAGGGCGATCAGAAAGACCTCAAGAAGCAGGCGAAGTCGCTCAAGAAAGTTGCGGGCAAGGATGCGAACGATCAGTACAGGCTGAAAGAGCTTTCGGCGATCCTCGAAAAGCCAGCCAAATAATGAACGATAATCGACCAAACGAGAATTGGCTTGACGGGAAAGCTCGTCAAGCCATGATCGACAACGGCTTCGAGCCGGAGTTTTCGCGAGAGGCTTTCGATCAACTGCGTGAGATCGAAGGCCGTGATCTGATCGCCGAGGCTGACGACGCGAAGGATCTTCGCGATCTCGATTGGTCGTCGATCGACAACAAGACCTCACGCGATCTGGATCAGGTCGAGTGGGCCGAGCAACTCGATAACGGCGACATCCGTGTCCTTGTCGGCATCGCGGATGTCGACGCGGCCGTCGAGAAGGGCTCGCCGATCGATAAACGGGCCGCCCGAAACACCGTCAGCGTCTACACCGAGAGCGAGGTTTTCCCGATGCTGCCCGAGGAACTCTCGACCGATCGCACGTCGCTAAACGAGAACGAAGACCGCCTCGCCGTCGTTGCGGATATGATCGTCAAAGAGAACGGCGATGTACCACAGAGCACCTTCTATCGGGCGATCGTACGTAATCGGGCGAAGCTTGACTATCCGACAGTCGGCGAATGGTTCGATGACGACGGACCGATCCCCGGCGAGATCAAGGACGATCCCAAGCTCATCGCCCAGCTCGAACTGCAGCGAACTGCTGCCGAACGACTTCACAAATATCGCCAGGCAAAAGGTGCTCTGGAGTTCGAATCGATCGAATCCGAAGCTGTCGTCGAGGACGGCGACGTAAAAGAGATCCGCGCAGTGCGTACGAATTCGGCGAAGCGGCTGATCGAAAATTTCATGGTTGCTTCGAACGTCGAGATGGCCGAGTTCCTCGAATCACACGGCGTGGCGTCGATCCGCCGGATCGTCCACACGCCGCGGAATTGGGACGGCATCGTGCGAATTGCCGCCGAATACGGCGATCATCTCCCGTCCCAACCGGATCAGCCCGCTCTCGCCGCATTTCTCGAAAAGCGACGCAACGCCGATCCCGAGCGCTTCCCCGATCTTTCACTATCGATCATCAAACTTATCGGCAGCGGCCTGTATGTCGTCGAACGCCCCGGCCAGGACGCTGGCGGGCATTTCGGCCTCGGCGTCCGCGACTACGCCCATTCGACCGCTCCGAATCGCCGATATCCGGACATCGCGGTGCAGCGTTTGGTGAAGTCTGTACTAAGGAATGAGGCTGCAGCGTATACACCCGAAGAACTCGACGCGATCGCCGAGCATTGCAATGACCGCGAAAGGGCCGCCCGTAAGGTCGAGCGAAAGATGCGCAAGATCGTCGCAGCCGCGGTGATGAAAAAGCGGATCGGCGAACGTTTCGGAGCCATCGTTACCGGGGTAACGGACGCCGGAACCTTCGCCCGCATCCTCCGTCCGCCGGTGGACGGAAGGATCGTCCGCGGAGAGCATGGGCTAAGCGTGGGCGAAAAGATCGACGTAAAACTTCTATCCGCGAATACCTCGAACGGCTTCATCGATTTCGAGGCCAGGCATTAGCGCGCCTATCGAACGATGTATGGCACGATGATGCTGACAAGTACCAGGCTTATCGTACGATGGTGCCCGCTCCGATAATTTCAATAAATGAGTGCTCCGGTTCATGTGATCGTCAATGCGGGCTCGGGCAGTGTGCTCGGTGATGAGACGGCGCAGAGCCTTAGGGAGCGGTTCATCGCGTTTGGGATCAAGGTCGAGGTGCACCTTGCGAAGAGCGGTAAGGAAATCGTGCAGCTCGCACGAGAGGCAGCCGAGGCCGAGGCGGACCTGATCGTCGCGGGCGGCGGCGATGGGACGATCAGCACCGTCGCGATCGAGGCGTCGGCAGCAGGGAAGACGCTAGGAATCCTGCCGCTCGGGACACTCAATAACTTCTCGAAAGATCTCGGCATTCCACAGAATATCAACGCCGCCGTACGCGTGATCTCGGAAGGTGAAGTTCATCAGATAGATCTCGCCGAGGTGAACGGACGCGTGTTCATTAACAATTCAAGCATCGGCCTCTATCCAAAAATGGTCGTTCGCCGAGAACAGCAGCAGCACAAACTCGGTCGCGGCAAATGGTCCGCCGCTTTCTGGGCAAGCCTGCGTCTATTTCGCATCTCGCCGTTTTTGAAGGTTGATATCGAGATCGACGGGAAAACATTTGAGCGCAAAACACCCTTCGTCTTTGTCGGCAACAACGAGTACGAAATGGATATGTACAATATCGGCCGGCGTCCGAGCCTCGAAGAAGGGAAGTTGAGCCTTTACTTCCTTCACCGCCAGGGGCGGGCAGGGTTGATAATGCTTTTATGGAAGACGCTCATCGGCGGCCTAAAGCAATGGAAGGACTTTGAAGCAGTCTCGACCGATCACGTAACCATTCGTGCCAAGCGTCGTCGCCTTCGAGTAGCATTCGACGGCGAGACTGATCTAATGCGTCCGCCGCTCGAATATCGTATCCGCCCGAAGGCATTGAAGGTGATAGTTCCCAAGAGGAACGCGGACGCCCCGTCCGCGTGAGTGAAAATGCGAAAGATCGCACACATCTCCGATCTTCATTTCGGCGCGGCCGATGATCTCGTGGCCGAGCGGCTGATCGAGTGTGTGACATCGCTCGAACCGAATCTTCTGATAGTCTCCGGCGATCTCACACAACGAGCCCGAACAGCGCAGTTCGAAGCTGCAAGAAGATTCCTCGACAGGCTCCCGAAACCGCAGCTCATAATTCCCGGCAACCATGACGTGCCACTCTATAACGTCTACGATCGGTTCGTGAATCCACTGGAAAAATACGAGGACATCATCACCTCCGAGCTTGAGCCGTTTATCTCAGACGACGAGATAGCGGTCGCGGGCATCAACACCGCTCGGTCGCTGACGATCAAGGGCGGCCGCATCAGCCGCGAACAGGTCGAACGCCTTCGCGATAAGATGTCGCAGCTTCCGGATCGCGTGCTGAAGATCATCGTCACGCATCACCCCTTCGACGTGCCCGATGGCGAGGATGAACACGATATCGTCGGCCGAGCGAAAGAATCGCTGCCGATCATCGCCGAATCCGGCGCCGACGTTTTTCTCGCCGGCCATCTTCACAAGTCTCATATCGGAAACTCAGCTCGACGATACCGGCTCCCGAATGGCTATTCAGCACTCATCATCCAGGCCGGCACCGCGATATCCAACCGCGAACGCGGCGAAGAGAATTCCTTCAACCTGATGGAGTTCGACCACCCCCTACTCACCGTTCACCGATACGCCTGTCCGATACGTACTGAACCGTTCCGCCTCGCGGCGACCGAACGCTTCACGCACGACGGGCGCGGCTGGTCACGAATGTGATAGACGACTTTGCGCGCGTGGTCGTTTCCTCGCCCTATTTCGTAAACATCACGCCTTTCGCCTAGAATGTTGATATGAGCAATGGACCTGATAACAAGGTTAATGACACGGATGATCACAAGCATCCGATCGCCGATTCCATCACCGGCCTCGGCCAAAAGATCATCGGCGGTATCGAGGAAATTGGCGGCATCCTGACGGGCGATCCTGTGACCGCCGCTGAAGGCGAATTCAATCTCGAAGTCGGGGATGTAAGGGAAGATATTGAGGAAGATCTGGGGGAGTCCAGATCGGATGATTGAAGGATTTAAGGTTCTTGGCGAAATAAGCGACATTGAGATCATCGCCGTTGGAAGGTCGATAAGGATTCTCGCGTACCTCAATAAGCAGTACGGCTAGGGTCGATGGCGAAAGCTGAAAGGCGTGGCAACCGTCGAAAAGGTCTCCTCAGGCCGTGTTAGACTAGCCGAAATACACTGGTACGAGGCGCATGGAATCGGTAAGCGCGACGGTAAGGTAAAGCGTTGGTTGGATTAGAGTTATGAACACAAAATTCGCCGTCTGCATCAACAACAAGGGCTACAAGGCTTCGCTCGAGGTAGGAAAACTCTACGAAGTTATGACCGATCCCGAGGCCGAAGCCGACGAAATGATCCGCGTCATAGATGAGGATGGCGAGGACTATCTATTCGAGGCCAGCCTCTTTTACCCGCTCGCGATCCCAACCGACCTGGCCGTAGCCCTTCATCAACGAGTTTAATGGAATCAACAAAGCAGTCGATGGATTTTCACCTACCCCGGCGTCTTCAAGGCCTGCAGCCGACGCTCATCAGGCAGTTTTTCGAGCGGGCGTTGCCTGACTCGATCAATTTCGGCCTTGGCGAGCCCGATCTTCCGACGCCGGATTTCCTGCGTGAAGAAGCGGCCCGCATAACGGTCGAGGAGCAAAACGGCTACACATCGCACCCCGGCCTGCCCGCGCTTCGCACGAAGATCGCCGAGCAGTATCCGCACCTAAATCTTCCAATGACTGGAGTTGTGGTCACGTGCGGCTCGCAGGAAGCGATGACGGACGCCTTTATGTGCTGCATCGACGAGGGCGACGAAGTGCTGCTGCCCGATCCGAGCTTCCCGGCATACGACGCCTGCACGCGGATCGCGCAAGGGAAACCGGTCTACTATAGGATGCCCGCGGATACCGAATTTGCGTTTGATATTTCAAATTTCAAATCTCAAATTACGGAAAAGACAAAAGCCGCCGTTGTCATCAGTCCGTCGAATCCGACCGGAAAGATAATGACGCCCGACGACTATCGGCAGATAGCGGAAGCCCTCGAAGGCACGGGGATTTGGCTGCTGTCCGATGAGATCTACAGCGACCTGTATTTCAATGAGCGGCCGCATTCTGCATCGGAATTCTATGACCGCACGATCATTATCAGCGGCCTTTCGAAATCGCTTTCGATGACCGGATGGCGTCTCGGTTGGGCAGCGTGCTCGGATCCGCGAATGATGGAAGCGATCCAGATCCTGCACGGCTACACCACCGTCTGCACATCTACGATCACTCAGAAAGCATCACTCCTCGCCTGGACGCCCGAAGCCGAGTTCGCAAAGCAAACCGCCCGCGATATTTACCGCGAGCGTGGAAAATTCCTGGTCGAGCTTTTCGATCTCGAACTCGGCCTGAAAGCAACGGCCCCCGAAGGAGCGTTCTACACAATGCTCGATGTCCGTTCGCTTGGCGACGACATCGAGATCGCCGAGAAGTGCTTGCAAAATAGAGTGGTTACGGTCCCCGGCGTCGCTTTCGGCCAGGAAGCAAAAGGCTTCCTCCGCATCTCGTTCTGCAACACTGAAGAACGAATGGCCGAAGGCGTCCGCCGGATGAAAGAAGCTCTAATGTAGGACAGACTTTCCAGTCTGTCCTGGCGGCGACGAGACATTCGAACCGGAGCCGAGACGTTTTGTTCTACCACAACAGACTGGAAAGTCTGTTGTACTGTTTTATGAGAAAGTATCGCGTTGGAATTCTCGGTGCGACGGGCACCGTCGGACAAAGGTTCATTCAGTTGCTGCAGGGGCATCCCCAGTTCGAGATCTCAGCCCTGTCGGCGTCGGATCGCTCTGCGGGTAAGACATACGCCGAGGCGTGCGCTTGGAAACTTACGGGAACGATTCCCGAGAATGTACGGGATATCGAAGTCACGGCGATCGAGCCGCCGATCGACTGCGACATCGTGTTTTCCAGCCTTCCGTCCAGCGTCGCACGCGAAACCGAAGAGGCCTTCGCTCGTGCCGGATTTCCTGTCATCAGCAATTCGTCGAGCTACCGAATGGATGAGGACGTGCCGCTGCTGATCCCCGAGGTCAACGCCGATCATCTTGCCCTGATCGACGTTCAACGCCAGAAACGCGGCTTCGGCAAAGGGTTTATCGTTACAAACCCGAACTGCGCTGTTGTCAGTTTTGCTCCTCCGCTCGCGGCATTGCATCGCAAATTTGGTATCGAATCGGTCGTCGTCACAACTATGCAGGCCATCTCGGGAGCCGGCTATCCGGGCGTATCGTCGATGGACATCACCGACAACGTCCTGCCGTACATCGCCGGCGAGGAGCCAAAGGTCGAGACCGAAGCTCAGAAGATCCTAGGCGTATTCGAGAACGGTTCGATCCAAAAGGCAGATTTTGAGGTGTCCGCTCAATGCTTCCGCGTCCACGTCCTGGACGGGCACACGGCGTCCGTCCGGGTCGACCTAAAGCAAACTGCGACTCTCGAAGACATCGTCGCTGCGATGAAGGCGTTTCCGTCGCTCAAACTCCATTCGTCACCTGACGTGTTCATCGATGTAACAGAGGAACCATCGCGTCCGCAGCCGCGGCTCGACCGCGACAACGGCAACGGTATGACCATCTCCGTCGGACGCGTCTTCCCCGACAACGTGTTCGATTACCGCTTCGTCGCCCTCAGCCACAACACCGTCCGCGGCGCCGCCGGATCCGCCATCCTCAACGCCGAACTTCTCATCGATCGTGGAGTGATCTAGAACGATGACCGCTATGACCTTCACACAAAAAGTGGCGACGGCTTGCAGCTTGGTCGTGGCGACCATTCTATTGCTGTTCCTGCTTTACTACACGTTTGATGTGGTGATGCTGGTCTTTGCCGCGGCTCTGCTGGCGATCTTTCTATCAGGGCTTGCTGAGGTAATTGAACCCTATATTCCGCTTGGCGATGGGCTGCGGGTCCTGTTGGTGTCGGTCATCCTGCTCGCGGTCGTAGGCATAACGATCGCTTTGCTGTCACCAAGTATCGCAGAGCAGGGGCAGCATCTTCGCGAAGAGCTTCCGAAATCGGCAGTCAGCGTAGCGGATTATTTAAATCAATACGGTTGGGGACGAGCCCTGATAGAACAGCTTCCCACCTTCGATCAGGTCAAGGAAAACATCAACGTATCAAGCCTGCTCTCGGGCGTCGGCGGCGTGTTCACATCGACAATGGGAGCGGTCGGGAACGTCGCCATCGTCGTTCTGCTCGCGATCTATCTCGCCAGCGAACCTCGATTTTACACCGAAGGCTTCGTCCGCCTTTTCCCGATCCCGCGCCGTCAGCGCGTCACCGAGATCCTGCATCAGGTTTACGAAACGCTCCGCTGGTGGCTGATCGGCAAATTCGGCTCGATGCTTTTTATCGGTTTCCTGACATGGGTCGGCCTCTCGATCCTCGGCGTCCCAATAGCATTGACGCTCGGCCTGATTGCCGGCCTTCTGTCGTTCATCCCAAACTTCGGCCCGATCCTGTCAGCCATTCCGGCGCTGCTGATCGCATTCGTCGACAGTCCGATCACGGCCGTTTACGTTCTGATCCTCTACATTGGCGTCCAGATCATCGAATCGAATATCATCACCCCGCTCATCGAACGCGAGACCGTCGAATTGCCGCCGGCATTGACGGTCGTGTTTCAGTTGGGATTGGGTACTCTCGTTGGCGGCCTGGGGCTGGTACTTGCCACACCGCTGCTCGCAATGATCGTCGTGGTGGTTCAGTTGGTCTATTTGCAGGACATCCTTGGCGATAAAGTTGAGGGTCTCCTTTCAGATGAGATCGTCGAGGATAAGCCTGCACCCGAGCCCTCCATTTGATACTTACCCGATCCGTCGATTATCTTTAAGTTTGATCCCTTCACATTAAGATGATCGCACGCTATACATTGCCCGAGATGGCGGCCATATGGTCGCTTGAGAACAAGTTTCAGAAATGGCTCGATGTTGAGATGGCCGTCTGCGAGGTCCACGCTGAGGACGGCACTATCCCCGCTGCCGCGGTTGAAGAGATCAAAGCAAAGGCTGCATTTACCGTCGAACGTATCAACGAGATCGAGAAAACGACCGATCACGACGTTATTGCGTTCACAACCAATCTCGCCGAGAACATAGGCGAATCCGCACGATTTGTTCACTACGGACTAACCTCAAGCGATGTCGTTGATACCGCCAATGCACTGCTGCTGAAAGAGTCATGTGACGTTCTGCTGGCAAAGATCGACGCGATGCTGCCCGTGCTGAAGCGACGGGCGTACGAATACAGGGACACGCCGCAGATGGGCCGCACGCACGGTATCCACGCGGAGCCGACCTCCTTCGGCCTCGTGTGGGCGCTTTGGTACGCAGAGATGCAGCGGAACCGCGAGCGGCTTGAGCGGGCAAAGGAAACGATCTCGGTTGGCAAGATCAGCGGAGCAGTCGGCGCGTTCGCACATCTTTCGCCTGATGTTGAAGAACGTGTCTGCCAGCGGCTAGGAATCAAAGCCGATCCGGTGTCGACGCAGGTCATCCAACGCGACCGCTATGCCGAGTATCTCTCGACCCTAGCGATCATCGCGTCAACACTTGAGAAGATCGCCTTGCAAGTCCGCCACTGGCAGCGAACCGAGGTTCGCGAGGCTCAGGAAGCGTTTAAGAAGGGCCAAAAAGGATCGTCCGCAATGCCGCACAAGCGTAACCCGATCCTGTCCGAGCGGATCTGCGGAATGGCTCGTACTGTCCGTGCAAACTCGATCGTCGGCCTCGAGAACGTCGCACTCTGGCATGAGCGTGATATCTCACACTCCTCCGCCGAACGCATTGTCCTGCCGGATTCGTCCGCAACGCTCGATTATCTTCTCGCAAAAACGACATCGCTTCTCGATACGCTCGTCGTGTATCCGGAGAATATGCTCAAGAACATCGAGCTGACTCGCGGCCTGACGTTCAGCGGCCAGTTGATGCTTGCTCTAACGCAGAAGGGCGTGTCACGCGAAGATGCCTACGTCTACACTCAGCGAAATGCGATGAAAGTCTGGGACGAAGGTGGTGATTACAAGGATCTCGTAACGAATGACGCGGACGTCACTTCCAAGCTTTCGCCCGAAGAGATCGCCCGCGTCTTTGATCTGAAACACTATCTACGGAATGTAGAAAAGGTATTCGAAAGGGTCTTTGCTTAGTTCTTCACCTTGGGTTTGAATCGAGACATTGCAACGTAGCTTACTTCTTCGACGGACAGACCTTCCCAAAGGTTACATTGCCACTCGGTATAGTCGAATCCTTCGCGGTTGATCAATGCGATAAACCGTTCGGCTTCCACCAGACCCATGTCCTGGACCAGAGCTTTCAGGCCCCGCAACTCGATTTCATTGTCAGTTAGAGTGTTCATCAATTTTCGCGACCATTCGAATCACGATCACCTTAACGTAAAGAGATCGCCCGCGTCTTGATCTGAAACACTATCTGCGAAACGTAGGAAAGGTATTCGAAAGGCTGTCTACGAAATAGCCTCGGTCTTTTCGCGAACTTTTTCGAAATGTCGAATTTTATCGAGAAGGGAATCCAGCGATTCATTCTCGAACTCTTCTGTTCGCCACTTCTGGTAATCAAACGGTTCGCGAAGGGCGAGGGACACAAATCGAGTCGAATCTACCGGTCCGAGAGCCTCTATCAATGCTCTCATTCCTCTAATTCGGATTTCAGTATCGGTACTCATTTTTGAATTTTCTCTATTAGATCAATTGGGTTTACGATATTGACCTCCGCGACCTTACCGCTTCGCCGTAAAATCTTGTCATCAGTCGTTACGAAATAATCGGCTGCCCCAATGGTAGCGGATGCAATATGAATCGCATCAAGCTTATCAATACCGAATTCTAACAGGTCATGAGCATAATGCTCAACATTTTCACCAGCTGCGATCTCGATCAGAGAGTATGACCTCCATTGCGATACGGCTTCACGGCGCTCAGTAATGGGGCTCCGACCATTTTCGTAATCAATAGCCGAAGACCAAACGAGTTCCAGCGAATGTGAACGAACATTTTCGAGGATTGTTGCAACCGCCTCCGATTCAGCTTTTACCCGTTGGTCTGACTGATCGTCAAAGGGCCGATTAAGAGCACAGTTGTCGAGATAGACTCGCATGATTAGAAAACCTTGACGCGGACGTCACCTCAAAGCTTTCGCCCGAAGAGATCGCCCGCGTCTTTGATCTAAAACACTATCTACGA
>DAIOWA010000049.1:0-10298 GCA_036758705.1 Pyrinomonadaceae bacterium
CCGCGGAGTTTTGTTTATAGTCTTTCTCTTGGCCGCCGCTTGACGGTCATTTCGGAGGGGTAGCCTAATTGGTAAGGCAGTAGTCTTGAAAACTACCGCGAGTAATCGCTTGCAGGTTCGAGTCCTGTCCCCTCCGCCACATTTGATTTTGGATTTGGGATTGCGGATTTTGGATTGGCGAAACCGCTGCTGCCTCCATCACTCAACCCACAAACTATAAAATAATTCCGGTCTTGGGCTTTAGTTTTCTTGCCTCAGTTCCATAATTGGTTTAGCCTAGCACTGAATGAATACTCATTCATAGTTGGGTGGGTCGTAGGTCCGGAATCAATCCGAAATCCATAATCCAATATCCAAAATCAGAAGATGGCGCGTAATTCCAAAGAAGCGGGGACAGCAAAGACGGTCATTTCCGATAAACGGGAGGCGATCTTGCGCGCCGGGGTTCGGGTGTTTGCGGCCAAGGGGTTTTTCAATTCGAAGGTCGCTGACATCGCTCGTGAGGCCGGCATTGCGGACGGTACCGTCTATCTGTATTTCAAAAGCAAGGACGAGATACTGCATTCGATCTTCGAACGGGCGATGTCGGATTTCATTGAGGACGGCCGTCGAGAGCTTGAGCCGATAGAAGATCCGGTAGAAAAGCTGAAGACGATCGCCAGGCTGCATTTGGAACGCCTGAGTGCGGACCGCGATCTTGCCGTTGTGTTCCAGGTCGAGCTTCGCGGTTCGACGAAGTTTATGCAGGAGTTCTCTGCGGCGGGGTTTGCCGAATATCTGGACATTATCAAAGCCGCGATCGAGGACGGACAAAACGCAGGAGTGTTTCGTAAGGATATGAAGCCGGTCGTCTGCGCGAAGATCTTGTATGGAGCGCTCGATGAGATGGTGACGAACTGGATCTTGTCCGCAAACAAATATCCGCTGCCGCCGATGGCCGGCGAGGTGCTGAAGATCTTTCTCGGAGGTTTGCTGACCAATGACCGAGACTGAGACCGCCAACTTTGTCTCGCCCAGAAATGACATTGGCCGCGGTACTTCGCTGCTGCCTGATGAACCGCGAACGCTTGGCTATCTGTTTAAATATGCCGCGGAGAAGTTCGACCTGATCGACGCCTTGAACTACAAGGACGGCGGCGAATGGAAGCGTATCTCGTCGCGTGTCTTTGTCGAACGAGCGGGCAAAATTGCTCTCGGTTTGTATGCGCTCGGGCTTCGCAAGGGCGACCGGGCGGCGATCATCTCGGCTAACTCACCTGAATGGACGCTTGCCGATGCGGGCTGTCAGTTTGCTGGAATTCTGGACGTTCCTATCTACACAACGCTCGCACCTGCGTCGATAAAGTACATCATCAACGATTCCGCAACGCGCATTTTCTTCGTCGAGAACCGTGAGATGTATGAGCGGATCGCCGCCGAGGTGGCGGAGTGTTCGTCGATCGAGAAACTTGTATTCTTCGACGCAGCGGGCGTTGAGTTGGCGAAGGCGATGTCGCTGGCGGAGCTTGAAGAGCTTGGGGCGAAACTGCGTGGATCCGAACCTGACCTTCTGAGTTCGCTTTCGACGGCGATCGACCCTGGTGACGTGGCGACGCTGATATACACCAGCGGCACGACCGGCGAACCGAAGGGCGTGATGCTGTCGCACACCAACATCATTTCTAACGTGATCGACTGCGGTGAGAAATATTCCTTCAGCGATCGCGATACGCCGCTCTCGGTGCTGCCGCTGTCGCATATCTTTGAGCGGTCGGCGATGTATCTATATTTCTTCAACGGAATGTCGGTCCACTATGCCGAGTCGGTCGAGAAGGTGCCGGACAATCTTCGCGAGGTGCGACCGACGATCTTTATCGGCGTGCCGCGGATCTTTGAAAAGGTCTATTCGAAGGCCAAGTTGAAGGCGGCGCAGAGTGGCGGACTGACCGAGAAGATATTCGATTGGGCTATCGAGGTGGCTAAGACGTTCGCGTTGAAGAATGAAAGAGGCGAGTCGATCCCACTCGGCTTGAAGCTAAAGCACGCACTTGCCGATCGGCTGGTTTACAGCAAGCTTCGCGACTTCTTTGGCGGACGGCTGCGGTACTGCATCACAGGCGGAGCTGCATTGCCGGACGAGATCTACCTGATATTTACCGGTGCCGGAATTTCGATAATGCAGGGTTACGGGCTGACGGAAACCTCGCCGGTGATCACGTCGAACAATCCGATCGATATGAAGCTCGGGACGGTCGGGAAGCCGATACGGAACGTGAAGGTTCGTATCGCGTCGGACGGCGAGATCGAGGCGAGCGGTCCGGGTGTAATGCTCGGGTACTACAAAAAAGAGCAGGCGACACGAGATGCGTTTACGGACGATGGATGGTTCCGGACCGGCGACATAGGCGAGATCGATGACGAAGGTTTCCTGAAGATCACGGACCGCAAGAAGGAACTTTTCAAAACCTCAGGCGGTAAGTACATCGCACCGTCGCCGATAGAGCAGATGATCCGTTCGTCGAGGTTTGTGAATCAGGTCGTGCTTATTGGGAACGAGCGAAAGTTTGCGTCGGCATTGATAGTGCCGAATTTCGAGATGCTTGATTCCTATGCGAAGCACAAAGGCCTGAAGCAAATGTCGCCTGCCGAGTATTGCAGTGACCCGAAGATCATCGATCTGTTCGAACGTCAGGTAGCAGGCGTTACCCAGGGTTTGGCGAAGTACGAAACGGTGAAGAAGATCGCGTTGCTTGAGAATGAACTATCCGTCGATGGCGGCGAGCTGACGCCTACGATGAAGATGAAACGCCGCGTGATCGACACGAAATACAAGCACATCATCGACCGCATCTACGCCGACGCCGAAAACCAAAAACCCGCCGAATGATCAGCGGGCTTCCGTATTGAACACCAGAGATCTATATCGGACGGATCGGGATCGGGATCCTTCCGACCGCGCCTGTTGCGAACTCAGTAACATAATCCATAAAGCTCTTTGGTGATTTCCCCACCTCAACGATATCCAAAGCCTGAAGCATTATGTCCTTCTCTTCGCCTTTGCGGATCAGGTCGTAATTGACCGCGAAAACTTCCGGTTCGGTCGCACCGGGCTTTCGCCGATATACTTTTACGCTTTTGGTTTTTGCGTCACGATTAACTCCTGACGCCATTGCGATGGCTTGGGTAAGCGGCAACCCACCGTCGGGCAGCGATAATTCCTTCGGGCTCATCACTTCACCGATCACGTATACAGGCGACGCCTTTTGGACGACGATAATGTCACCGGCGAGAATCTCGGGATTTGCGTCCTGATTTCCTTTTCGGAGTTCCGTTAGGCTGAACTGCCGCATCGGAACATTATTTCCGCCATCACCGGACGCAGTCCACCGATTGGGATCGCCGGGAGTCGAGCAAACTGGTCCGAGCGTTCGGAACACTTGAGCAACTCCACCACTCTTTTCCGACTCTCCGCCGGCATATGAAATCAACTCCAGGAGTTGAACGCGGCGGGTGAGCTGAAACTTCTGTTGCTCTTTAACCTCACCAAAGAGGCTGACGGGTGGGCGGCTGTCTCGCTTTGTAACACGAAGGCTAAGCTGCGGATTTTTGAGGTACTTCGCCAACAGCTTGCCGACTTCTATGCGAAGTTCGCTTTCGGTCCGGCACCTTGCGTTCACTGGTTTATTGAAGAACGGAACCTCGATGCTCCCGTTTTCGTCGACGGTCGAGACGAAATCGAACTGCGGCTCGCCGAGTACTTTGCCGGTGATCTCGTCGCCCGGGCCTACCAGGTAGCCCTTTGTGGAATCCGACACGGAAACTTGAGCGAAAACAGATGTAGAAACTGCGATAAATATCGAAACGAGGAAAAAAATCCTAGAGCGCACCATAAACACCTCTAAATGCGGAAACGAAAGCATATCCCATAAATTCTTTGGATTCAATCTTTTCCTGAAACGGTTGCCGCAGAATTCGTCCCGCAAAGGTGACGGCGAACCGCATTGGTTTGTTATAATGAAGCACTGTTTTTCCCAGACAAAATCCCATTTCGAGCCGGAAGAGTTGTCCTATAGATACTGATCGCAAAACATTGGGTGAACGGTTCTGGTTTCTGAGGCGCCCAGTTCTGTTTATTGCTGACGTTGCCATATTGACGACGGCATTCTTTCTTGCCTACTTTCCGGCGATCAACATCAGGCTTGATAGCTTTGTGTTTGAACCTGTCCTTACACAGGTTTCCTTCGTGGTTTTTGTACAGGTATCGACGCTATTCCTACTCGGTGCGTATTCGATAATTTGGCGCTATATAAGTATCGGCGACGTTAAGGTTTTCGCGTACGCTGCGCTAGCTTCGGGCGGAATTCTTCTCGCCCTTCGGTTCCTGCTTAATTTCACGACTTATAACATCTGGCAAATACCGATCTCGGTCATCACCATTGACACGATCCTGGGCTTCGGCGGATTGCTTGGCCTTCGGGTGCTGCGGCGGTTCTTGTACGAACTCGGCGAACGCAAGCCGGGCGAGCATCGGCGGGTGTTGAAAAAGAAGCGAGCGCTCCTTGCCGGGGCGGGCCGCACAGGAGCGACGCTGGTTCGTGAGATCGCTGGCCGCGGTGATTCGGAGCTTGAGATCTGGGGATTTGTCGACGACGATGCGCGTTTGAAGGGCGGCCTGGTCAGTGGATTTAAGGTTCTCGGCCCGACGGATGATCTGCCTCGATTCATCGATGAGATCGGCGTCGAAGAGGTTGTCATAACGCTCGACAACGCGAGCGGCAAGGAGATCCGCCGGATCGTTGATCTATGCTCGGCTCTCGGCGTTAAGACACAGATCGTGCCGAGCCTGGATGAATTTGCGCGCGGTAAGGTGGCGATCAGCCGCCTTCGCGATGTGCAGATAGACGATATTCTCGGTCGTGAACAGGTGATACTTGATTCGGCAAATCTCGCCGGGCTGCTTAGCGAAAAGACCGTTTTGGTGACCGGTGCCGGTGGGTCGATCGGCTCTGAATTGGTCAGGCAGATAGCGAATTTCACACCGAAGAGCCTGCTGCTGCTCGAACGAGCCGAGTACGCGATGTTCGAGATCACCAGCGAGCTGTCGGAGATCGAGCTACAGCAGACGAATATCGTTCCGCTTATCGCCGACGTTTGCGACCTCGACCGCGTGAGGCAGATATTTTCCGACTACCGGCCCGATGTCGTTTTCCACGCGGCTGCGCACAAGCACGTCTCTCTAATGGAGGGCAACGTTGCAGAGGCGGTTAAGAATAATGCCATTGCAACGAGCGATCTCGGCCGGCTCGCGGGTGAAAGCGGTGTAACCCATTTCGTGCTTATCTCAACGGACAAGGCCGTCAATCCGACGTCGGTAATGGGCGCGAGCAAGCGACTCGGAGAGATAGCGGTGCAGGACCTAAATCGCCGCTACGATACAAAATTCGTCGCGGTGAGGTTCGGAAACGTGCTGGGCTCTGCCGGGTCGGTCGTGCCGATCTTCAAAAAACAGATCCGTAAAGGCGGGCCGGTCAAAGTAACGGACGCTGAGATGACGCGGTATTTTATGACGATCCCGGAAGCGAGCCAGCTTGTTCTGCAAGCCGCGGCACTTGGGTCGGGCGGCGAAATATTCGTTCTTGATATGGGCGAGCCGGTAAAGATCCTTGATCTTGCGAAGGATATGATCCGCCTCTCGGGTCTGATCCCTTTCGAAGACATCGACATCGTTTTCACCGGCGTCCGGCAAGGCGAGAAGCTTTTTGAGGAGCTTGAGATGACCGGCGAGGACCTTGAAAGGACACGGCATCCAAAGATATTCATCGGCAAGATCGCGACATTCTCTACCGAAGAGGTTGGGCGGATGTTTTCCGCGTTTCGCAGAGCGGTCGAGGCAAACGACGAGATCAAGATCCGCTGGCTATTCAATCAAATGCTTGCCGAGGCAAGCATAACTTCGGGCGAGTACGACTTTTCTGAACTCACACTTGAGGAGGAAGAGAAATTCTTCGCTCAGGCCTCGCTCGGATCGGTAGCAAAATAGAATTTTATGTCATCGGCACAGGCGTCAAAGAATCGTATCTCGGCAAAAGCCGCGTCGTTTACCGAATCTGTCATCCGCGAGATGAGCCGTGAGGCAGTGAAATACGGCGCGGTGAATCTTGGCCAGGGATTCCCGGATTGGGCGGCGCCTGAAGATATCAAACAAGCGGCGAAGGACGCGATCGACGCCGATCACAATCAATATGCGGTTACTTGGGGCGTTAAGGAATTTCGAGACGGGATCGCGGCGAAGACGAAATGGTTTCTGGGGATGGATGTCGATCCCGAATCGGAGATTACGGTCACGTGCGGTTCGACCGAGGGGATGATCGCCGCGGCTCTCGCGACGATAAACCCCGGCGAAGAGGTAGTTGTTTTCGATCCGTATTACGAGAACTATATGCCCGACACGATCATCTCGGGCGCGGAGCCGAAATTTGTTCCGCTGTATTTGCGTGAATCAGGATTTAAGTTTGACCGCGATGAGCTTCGAGCCGCGTTCAGCGAGCGCACCAAAGCGATCATCATCTGCAATCCGAACAATCCGACGGGGAAAGTTTTCACTCGCGAGGAACTCGAATACATCGCCGAGCTTTGCAAAGAGTTTGATGCGTTGTGCTTCACGGACGAGATCTACGAGCACATTCTCTACGACAACGACGGCGTGAAACGGGAGCACGTCTGCATGGCGGCCCTGCCGGAAATGCGTGAGCGTACCGTTGTCGTCAACTCGCTTTCGAAGACCTATTCCGTGACCGGATGGCGGGTTGGATATTGCATTGCCCCGCCGGACATAAACAACGCGATCCGTAAGGTTCACGATTTTCTAACCGTCGGGGCCGCGAATCCGCTGCAGCACGCCGGAGCCTACGCGATGTCGCTTCCGCCGAGTTATTACGACGGCTTGCAGACCGAATATCAGCGCAAACGCGATATGATCGTGCCCGCCTTGAATGCGGCAGGCTTGAAATGCGTGAGCCCTGAAGGCGCTTATTACGTGATGGCCGATATCAGCGAATTCGGTTTCGAGAACGACATCGAATTCACGAAGCACCTGATCCGCGAGATCGGCGTTGCGGTCGTGCCCGGTTCGTCGTTCTACAAGGAACGCTCGATGGGTTCGCAGCTGGTTAGATTTTGCTTCTGCAAAAAGGACGAGACGCTGGAAGCCGCAATCGAGAGATTGGCGAAGCTGGGTAATGGCTAGTTCATTTTGTTCATTCCTTTTCATCCTGTTCTGTGGTTCAGATCTTCGGAAAACCACAGAACAAGATGAAAAAGATGAGAGGGAAGAATGAAGTTACCTCAAACTTATCGAGCGTAAAAATAGAACTGAATCGCCTGGACTACGCCTATCGCGAAACCGAAGCCGGCTCCAAATAGCTCGATGGTACGCAGATGTTCTTTCGCGACTGAAAGAACTAGTGCCTCGAGCTTTTCTACGGGATAGTTCATTATCTTTTCCCGCACGACCCCGCCTACGTCAAATTCTTTGATCGCCTCGGGTAATTTCTCGCGGATCGCATTGATGATCGTATCGGCGAATGTCTCGCTTGCACTTACCAGTTTGTCTTCCTCTATCTTGTCTGACAATTTGCCTATCGGTGCGGACAGTAATTGTTCGATCTGACGCGACAGCATGTCGTTAACGAGCCGCGATGTATTCTCGCTCGCGATGATCGAGAGGAGTCCTTTGGACAAAGTCGATTTGAGTTTCGCCTCGCTCTCCGGATGCACGGCACGCAGGATCGAATCGATGCTGTGCGGACGAAGTTTTTCGAGCGTGTCTGTGACATAGGCCGAGATGTATCGCCTCATCTCATCGCCGCGGAGAAGCTTGATGAGTGATGAGGAAACCTGATTCTTTAGCCGCTCTAGCTGATCCGGATTGATCGTGCCGATCACGTCCGGCAGCGGCCGTGACATCGCGTTGTCGATCGTCGTGTCGATAAACGAACTTGCTTCGGTGGCGAAGATGTCGCCCTTTAGCGTTTCTTCTATCCGCCGCGGCAGGCTTTCGTTAACGAGCGTGTCTACCTCGTCGAGAAGGTTGTCGCGTGAGACAAAGATCTTTTTAAAGAACGGCAGATTTTCGTAATACTCGTGAACCTCTTTTTTAATGAGCCCACCGATCTGATTTCGCGTACGCTCGGCGGCGGCGATCTGGGTAAGGTGATGCGCGACAGGAGCGATCTGCTCGTTCGCTTTTTCCTTCAACAACGCGATGGCGTCCGGCGTGAACATTGCACCGAGCGGCGTCTCGGTATTTGCAAGATCGTCGATTCGTCGGCCGACAAAATCACGCAGGTTCTTTTCGAGCGTCGGCGATTCGATCGCGGATTGAATACGCTCTTCGATAAAACCGACGAGCTTCTCAAACGTTTCATCATCTACAACCGAGGCAACACGTTTCGATAAAACTTCGTCGACTCGGCGTTCGACAAAGCTGCTGATAACGGCCTGCGTTTCTTCGTTTTTGAGCGTGCGATCGATGTGTTCGGCGACGGTGAACTGCAGCGACGTGATCGCATCAAGAACCGGTCCGCGGAGGTTTGGCGGAAGCGTTTCGATCAGCGACGGATAATTCTGTGCGAGCAGGTCCTGAGTGTAGGAATCGATAACACCGCGGATCTTTGTCCGCAGAAAATCTTTGCCGACAAGCTCTTCCATTATCGTCTCCTGCGAGACGAGTTCTTCACCGACCGCCTTCCCGATAGCATTCGCCAACCGATCGCGATGACGGGGGATCATCCCTTGCGGAAAGAGCGTGATGCCGAGAACCTTGAACGGCCGACGCGGCCGAAACAACATCCTAACTGCGAGCCACGCACCGGCATAGCCATGAATTGTCGCAAATCCGATAAGCAGGCCCATCTGTACCCAGATGTTCTTGAACCAGGGTGCGACGGCGTTTGCTATGTCGGAGAAGATGTCCATTGTTAGAAGGAGCTTTGAAAGCGGATCAGGCGGATTGTGCAGATAGAAGCGGATCAACGATCCAAACTTTAATGATCTGAAAGATCTGCCTTATCCGCTAGATCCGCGTTAAAGAACGGCTAAACATCAAAATATCTGGAAGCCTTTTGAGCGAAGGCAGAATTCCGAAAAGTCTTTCACCCAATCATGCGAGACGCTGTAGTTTTTCCACTGCTCGTCCTCGTCCTTATAGATGGTGCCGTCGTCGGGCGAGTCGGTGACGGTTCCGTCCGCGAACATACGTTTGTTTGGCTCAAGCTTTGGCAGTACGTCGTCTCGCAGCTTTGAGCCGATCAGATGTGCATCGTCAATATCTATCTTCACGCCCATCGCGTTATATCCCATCTGGCGGACCTTACCCTCGCTGAGGACGTCCATATCCTTGATCACTTCAAGGATCGCTTTCCAATTCCATACGTTCGCGTTGAATTCGAAGTTCTCCGAACCCATATCATGCAATGTGAAGCTCATAAGATAATTGTACGACAGGCCGTTAAGCCTGTTGAATGCCGAGGCAGGGGAAATCGTTATTACGAAATGCTAAAGGTCGGGGTTGAGTATAGTCAACGGCAGACAGGAACTCTATAATTGCGCTTCATATAAAGATGAAGCACGAAATACAGATCCGAATCGTTGTTGTCGCTCCGCTTGCTGGAGTCTCGATGATGGTTCAGGAAGGAAAGGACAAGCTGCTTCCGCCGACAAGATCATCTGATGACACGATTTCCTTTGAATTTCCGATCAATATCGATCTGAGTTCGGGCCAGCCTAACTTTCTTGGTAAATTTGCTCAGGGCCCGAAGGACGCCCGGTTCGTTTATGTGAATTCGGGGACGTATGCCGGTGAGCATCATAGCTGCTGGGGACGTCGGGCAAAGCTCTCACTGATGTCGATAACTCGCGAACAGGTAGAGCAGGCTATCGCCGATGGCTCGGCAATAGAAACAAGGTTTCCCGGCGTGGGACGAGACGGCGGGCCGACGTGTGCGTCGGTAAAAGGGCTGGAATGGAAGGTCGTCAAGCGATGAACATCGACGCGTATCTCGAAAGGATCGGGCTCGACCGGGCTGGTCTGTCGACTGACATTGATTCGCTGCGCCGACTTCAGCGGTCACATCTGCTGAGTGTGCCGTTCGAGAATCTCGACATTCATTGGAAGCGGCCGATCGTGCTCGATCTCAATAGGTTTTACGAAAAGATCGTCGAAGAACGGCGCGGCGGATTTTGTTACGAATTGAACGGGTTGTTCTTTGAACTTCTGAAGGGTTTGGGGTTCGCATGCAAAATGATCTCCGGGCGAGTAT